>JAFSZK010000051.1 GCA_017458975.1 Eubacterium sp.
CACTGAAATGCAGAGGTATCGAAGTGGTCATAACGAGGCGGTCTTGAAAACCGTTTGGGTTCACGCCCACGTGGGTTCGAATCCCACCCTCTGCGCCATTTACAAGGCCCGGTAGTTCAGCTGGTTAGAACGCCAGCCTGTCACGCTGGAGGTCGACGGTTCGAGCCCGTTCCGGGTCGCCATTTGCTGATATAGCACAGGCGGTAGTGCGCATCCTTGGTAAGGATGAGGTCGGCGGTTCAAGTCCGCCTATCAGCTCCAATAAAAAAAGGAATACCCTTGCGGTATTCTTTTTTTATTCTAAAATTAGCGGACTTGAAACGAGCTTCTGTTTTTAACGTGCAGCTTGCTGCTGGGTAAAAACAGGAAGAAGGTCCGGTGGACCTTCTGTCCGCAAGAAGAAAGTCCGCCTATCAGCTCCAATAAAAAAGGAATACCCTTGCGGTATTCCTTTTTTATTATAATAGGTGTGGGCGAAGCCCACCCTCAATTATTCAATATTCACTATTCAGTATTCACTAAAGTAAAAGCCTTCCGTTTCGGAAGGCTAATCTTTATGCTTTTAGTTTTCTTCTTGTTCTTCACTTCTTTTTGCGAAGCATTCACTGCAGTAAACCGGTCTGTCTTCTTTAGGCTCAAATGGAACCTGACATGCTTTTCCGCAATCAGCACAGACTGCGTCGTGCATTTCTCTTGGTCCTTTGGCTGCGGCTTTTCTCTTGTCTCTGCAAGCCTTACAGCGCTGCGGTTCGTTTACGAAACCCTTTTCAGCATAGAACTCTTGCTCTCCTGCAGTGAAAACAAATTCGTTGTTGCATTCCTTGCAAACTAAAACTTTGTCTTCGTACATTTTCCTTTTTCTACCTCTCTAAAGATTTTGCCGGGGGAAAACGGGTAATTGCAATCTTGCTTTTGCAGTGACAAGCAGTTGCGTATACCTTAGATGCTGGGGAAATATTCTTAGAAGCTTATGCTGAGCTTCTTACGAATTCTTTGAATTGCATTGTCTATTGCTTTGGGATTCTTACCGAGCTTTTCGGCAATTTCGGAATAGGAGCATCCGATAATGTGAAGCCTTAAAACCTCGTTCTCAAAGCGTGACAGCCCTTCGTACAAAATATCTGTTAAAGAAGTAACACTTTCTTTGGCAAGATATTCGTCTTCAGCACTTAAAGCGTGCTGTGCGTCAAGAGCTATTTCATCAAGTCCAACTAAACTTGAAGGCGGGATATCCTTAATTCTTGATACCTTTCTTATAGCGTTTTTTATTGAATTGTTTATACACCTTGACGCGTATGTTGCAAAGGCAGCGCCCTTGTTATTTTTGTAAGACCTGATTGCAGCGAGTAGACCGATCATTCCTTCCTGAATCAAATCGTCTTTTTCAAGGGGAGAGTTAATATACTTCATTGCCGTTGCTTCGACGGAGTCTTTATAACGCAATATAAGCTCTTCGTAAGCGTCGGCATTGCCGCCTTTTATTTCATCGAGGAGCTCAATATCTGTTTTTCTTGTTTGTTCAGACACGTACTCCTCCTCCTTAATATATTAATTCTAAATCAAAATTGATTTTAAGTCAACTATTTTTAGTGAAATTATACAAAATTCTATATTTTTATTTAATTATAATCTAAAATAATTAGTAAATTAACAATTTTCACTAAAAAAATGATGTTTTTGCTTAGTAACAATTTATACGTTAAAGCGGAATAATACTATATCTCCGTCCTTCATAACGTATTCCTTGCCCTCGCTTCTGACGAGTCCTTTTTCCTTTGCCGCGTTCATATTTCCGCACGCCATTAAATCGTCAAAGGATACAACCTCGGCTCTTATAAAGCCTCTTTCAAAATCGGTGTGGATTTTACCCGCAGCCTGAGGTGCCTTAGTTCCTTTTTTTATTGTCCAGGCTCTTACCTCGGGCTTGCCTGCGGTCAGATAGCTTATAAGTCCCAAAAGGGCATAGCACTTTTTAATAAGGCGGTCAAGTCCTGATTTTTCAAGTCCCATATCCTCAAGAAAAGCAGCCTTTTCGTCGTCGTCAAGCTGAGCGATTTCAGCCTCCATTTCGGCACAAATCGGGAAGGTTTCCGCGCCTTCTGCGTCAGCAATTTCCTTAACGGTCTGATAGTATTTATTATTCTCGATTCCGTCAATAAAATCGTTTTCGCCCATATTACAAGCGTAAATTACGGGCTTGATTGTAAGAAGGGCAACCTCTTTTAAATACTGCTCCTCGTCCTCGCTGATTTCAACGCTTCTTGCGGTTTTTCCCTGCTCCATTTCGGAAGCAAGGCGACTTAAAAACTCAACCTCCGCCGCAAGGGTTTTATCGCCTTTCATAGCCTTTTTCCTCGAGTCGATACGTCTTTGAAGAATATCAAGGTCTGAGAGAATAAGCTCATAGTTTATGGTTTCGATATCTCTTTTCGGGTCAATATTGCCGTCAACGTGGGTTATATCGTCGTTTTCAAAGCACCTTACAACGTGGATAATCGCGTCAACCTCGCGTATGTGGGAGAGAAATTTATTACCCAGTCCCTCGCCGTTGCTTGCGCCCTTAACAAGTCCCGCGATATCAACAAATTCGATTGTTGCGGGAGTGAATTTATCGGGCTCGTACATTTCGGCAAGCTTGTCGAGTCTTTCATCGGGTACGCTTACCATACCGACGTTGGGCTCTATTGTGCAAAAAGGATAATTAGCGCTTTGAGCTCCTGCGTTTGTAATTGCGTTAAAGAGTGTGCTTTTGCCTACGTTGGGCAAACCTACCATTCCGAGTTTCATATATTTTACCTCTCGATTTAGTTTACACATATACTATATAACAAATTTTAGCTTTTTACAAGTCAAAAACTTGACATTACTATTTAAAAGTTTTAGAATAGCATTTGATAATTTTACGGAAGGGGGAGGCTGTATGAAAATCAGCGGTGCTCAAATCGTTCTTGAAACCCTGAAAGAACAGGGCGTTGATACCGTTTTCGGTTATCCGGGCGGAACGATTCTTGATATCTACGACGAGCTGTATAAAAGCGGAAACGATTTTATGCATATATTAACCGCTCACGAGCAGGGCGCAGCCCATGCTGCCGACGGTTATGCGAGGTCGACGGGTAAGGTCGGAGTCTGCTTTGCAACCTCCGGTCCCGGAGCTACAAATCTTGTTACGGGTATTGCTACGGCTCACCTTGATTCAATCCCGATTATCGCAATTACAGCCAACGTTCCTAAAAGCCTCATCGGAAGGGATACCTTCCAGGAGGTTGATATTTACGGAATAACAATGCCGATAACCAAGCATAATTTTATAATTGATAAAGCCGAGGACCTCGCGCCGACAATAAGGCGTGCTTTTAAGATTGCCCAAAGCGGCAGACCCGGTCCCGTTTTAATTGATATACCGAAGGACGTGTGCGAAGCCTTTTGCGAATATACTCCCGAAGAAAAGCAGCTTCCCGACGAAGCGCCCAAGCCGACTGAGGGTACCTTTGAAAGAGCGCTCGAGCTTCTTAACAGAGCAAAGAAACCCCTTATTTATGCGGGCGGAGGAACCGTTCTTTCCGACGCGTCAAAGGAGCTTAAGGCTTTTGCCGAAAAGCTTGACGCCCCGGTTGCTTCAACTCTTATGGGACTCGGAGCATTCCCTAACGGACATCGTTTACATCTCGGTTTAATCGGTATGCACGGACATCCCGAATGCTCAAAGGCGGCGCACGATTGCGACGTTCTTATTACCTGCGGCGCAAGGTTTTCCGACAGGGTAGCAGGCGACAGAAGCGCCTTTGCTCCCAACGCCGAGATACTTCATATTGATATAGACGCTGCCGAAATGGATAAAAACGTTGCCTCCGCTTACCATTTAAGAGGCGACCTGAAGGAGCTTCTTCCTAAGCTTACCGACGCCATCGTTCAGCAAAAGCACAGCGACTGGATTAAAGAAGTTGATTCTGCAAGAACGCCCTTTGTTCAGGAACAGATTGGCGATTTTGTAAATCCTCAGACGCTTATTGAAAGCGTTGATAAAAAATCAAAGAAAGACGCCATTGTTGTAACCGACGTAGGGCAGCACCAGCTATGGGCGGCTCAGTTTTATAAGTTCACTATGCCGAGAACCCTTCTTACATCCGGCGGTCTCGGTACAATGGGCTATTCGCTCGGCGCGGCTATCGGTGCAAAGATTGCCAACCCCGAAAGGGAGGTAATTATGTTTGCGGGCGACGGCGGTTTTCATATGAATCTTATTGAGCTTGCAACGGTTAAGTCCTACAATATTCCGATTAAGATGTTTGTTATGGATAATAAGGTTCTCGGTATGGTTCACCAGCTTCAAAAGCTCTTTTACGGCGAAAGATATTCCGATACCGAGCCGTACAGAGAAACTGATTTTACAGCCCTTGCAAACGCTTTTGGTATCAAGGCGCTGAGAATAAATACAAACGCGGATATTGACGGTGTTCTTGACGAGGTGTTTTCCTCGGACGTACCCGTTTTGGTTGACTGTCGAATCAGCCCCGATTCAATCGTTCTTCCTATGAATACGCCAAACAGCGCTCATACGGATTCATCAGAGGAGTGTTAAATTATGAAAGAAAAGCTTGTGCTTTCGGTACTTGTTGATAACGAAAGCGGTGTTCTTCAGAGAGTAGCAAGCCTCTTTTCACGAAGAGGATATAATATTTCGTCGCTTACCGTATCGGAAACCGAGGATGAAAAGTTTTCAAGAATGACAATTGAAACAAATACCGACCCCGAAAATTTCCGCCAGATAAAGCGTCAGCTCGCAAAGCTAGAAATAGTTAAGAAGGTATCAGCTCTTACCGAAGAAAACTCGGTGTCCTCCGAGCTTCTTCTCGTAAAGGTAAAGGCAAAAGGTCTTGACAAAAAGAACGAGCTTCTTGCATATAATGTAAAGTACGGCGCAAGAGTTCTTGACGTATCGGGCTCAACGGTAACGCTTGAGTTTACCGGAACCGGCGACACAATTGACGAGTTTGTCGATTATATCTATGAAAATTTCGGAATTGTCGAGCTTGCAAGAACGGGTATTACCTCGCTTAAAAGAGGCGAGGGCTCTTTTTCCGAAGACATTTAAGAATATACGAGGTAATAATTATGAAGGAATTAGTTTTAGACGAAGAAACTCTCAAAAAAGGCTGGGGAGCAGTAGGGGAATACTGGTTTTCAGTCAATGATTATAAAGTGAAAAGCATTACCGATTTTGTTGACGTTGAGCGCGGCGGCGATATGAGCGAAAATGAGTTTATGCTCTCAATCGGCTACATCCCGTTTTTCAAGGTTAAAAGAGCCGAGCTTGCAAGAGCGTATATTAATGTGGTCGGAAGCGAAAAGCTTAAGGATAAGTTCCGTAATCTCGACGATGCGGAGTGTATCGAAAGGTTCTGGAAATGCTATAACATTTATCCCCACCTTGCCGAAGGCTATGAAACCTTTACCTATAACTACCTTATCGGTAAGGCGGTTGACTGGTGTGACGAACACGAAATAAAATACGTAGTTGAATAATTATAACCGGGGTTTAACGCCTCGGTTATTTTTAATTTATATTTTATATATTTAGTTGATTTATATATTATGATGTGTTATAATACAATGAATTAAAATAGGGTAGTGTGACTTATGGTTGTTTTAGGAATTGACCCCGGCTATGCAATAGTCGGCTGGGGAGTAATTGAATATAACGGCGGAAGGTTTAAGGTGCTCGGCTACGGCGCAATTACAACCGAGGCTTCAACCCCTTTCCCCGAAAGGCTCCAAACAATTTACAACGATATGTGCTACCTGTTTGAAAAGTATAAGCCCGAGGCTATGAGTATGGAAAAGCTTTTCTATAACTCTAACCAGAAAACCGTAATTGACGTAGCGCAGGCGAGGGGAGTTATAACCCTTGCGGCTCAGATGTACGGTAAGGATATTTTTGAATACACTCCGCTTCAGGTTAAGCAATCCGTTACGGGTTACGGCAGGGCTGAAAAAAAGCAGGTTCAGGAAATGACAAAGAATATTCTCTCCCTTCCCGCAATCCCTAAGCCCGACGATACCGCCGACGCGCTTGCAATGGCAATCTGCCACGCCCACGCTAACGGTTCGGCTATATCAAGGATAAATAATATACTCGGATAATTTGGTGATAATATGATTTATAATGTTAAAGGAAAGCTTACGTATGTTGACCCCGCTTTCGTTGTAATAGAGTGCGGCGGAGTCGGCTTCAAATGCTTTGCAAGTATGACCACTATCAGCGCTCTGCCGTCGGTAGGTAACGAGGTAAGCCTCTATACCCATATGGCGGTAAGGGAGGACGCAATCGACCTTTACGGATTTTACGATTCAAGCGAGCTTGACGCGTTTAAGCTTCTTATTACGGTAAGCGGTATAGGTCCTAAGGCTGCAATGTCAATTTTAAGCGTGCTTCCTCCCGACAGGCTTTCAATAGCGGTATCAAGCGGCGACGTAAAGTCAATAACCGCCGCAAACGGTATCGGTAAAAAGACGGCTGAAAGGGTTGTGCTTGAGCTTAAGGATAAAATGGTCGGTATTGCTTCTCCGAGCGCTTCGGCTACGGTTGAAAATATAGTTAATACCGCTAAATCCTCAAACGCTTCCGAAGCCGTAGAAGTTCTTATTTCACTCGGCTTTGAAAGAAGCGACGCGGCTGCGGCTGTCGGTTCGCTTGATTCGTCTCTTTCTGTTGACGATATGATAAGAAAAGGCTTAAAACAGCTATCGGCTAATCTCTGATTGAATAAATAATTACTTTTGGTGAACGATATGATTGAAAATGAAATGGATTTTGAGAGCAGACTCGCCGCTCCCGAATACACCCCCGAGGATACCGAAATAGAAAATTCCTTAAGACCGAAAACGCTCGGCGAATATATCGGCCAGGAAAAAGCAAAGGAAAATCTATCGGTATACATACAGGCGGCAAGAAAGCGCGGCGAAGCGCTTGACCACGTTCTGCTTTACGGCCCTCCGGGTCTCGGTAAAACGACGCTTGCCGGAATTGTTGCCAATGAAATGGGCGTTAATATAAGAATTACGTCGGGTCCCGCTATTGAAAAGCAGGGCGACCTCGTTGCAATTCTTTCAAATCTTGAAAGCGGAGACGTACTTTTTATTGACGAAATACACCGTCTTAACAGAACCGTTGAAGAGATTTTATATCCCGCAATGGAAGACGGCAAAATTGATATTATAATCGGCAAGGGACCCTCGGCAAGGAGCTACCAGCTCTCTCTCCCGAAGTTTACCCTTATAGGAGCAACTACAAGAGCGGGTCAGATTTCGGCTCCGCTTCGCGACCGTTTCGGCGTTATTTTAAGACTTGAAATGTATAACCGCGAGGAGCTTTCCGAAATCGTTAAGCGTTCTTCAAGAATACTTGCAATTCCGCTTGACAGTAAAGGCGCGCTTCAGATTGCGGGACGCTCAAGAGGAACTCCGCGTATTGCTAACCGTCTTCTTAAAAGGTCAAGAGACTTTGCGGAGGTTAAGTATGACGGAGTGATTACCGAGGAAGCGGCTATGGAAGCTCTTTCAAGTATGGAAATTGACGACCTCGGACTTGACGCAATCGACAGAAGACTTCTTAAAACAATGATAAAAAACTATAACGGAGGTCCGGTAGGACTTGAAACAATTGCGGCAGCGATAGGTGAAGAGAGCGTAACTATCGAGGACGTTTACGAGCCTTATTTAATGCAAATCGGTTTTCTTGCAAGAACTCCGAGGGGCAGGGTTGTAACGCCTGCGGGTTACGCGCATCTCGGGATTAAATTCAATCCCCAAAATGCTGATGACTCTCAGCAAAAATTTGATTTGTAAGAAGGGAATTAAATATGGGCAGATTATTTGGTACTGACGGTGTAAGAGGCATCGCCAATAAGGATTTAACTAACGAGCTTGCAATGCAAATAGGCGCTGCGGCAGCAACCGTATTATTAAGAGAAGCTAAAAGCGCTAAGCCTACCGTGCTTATCGGTAAGGATACAAGAGCCTCGGGCGATATGCTTGAAGCCGCTCTTACGGCGGGTCTTTGCTCTGTCGGATGTAACGTTCTTTCCGTGGGCATAGTACCAACTCCTGCGGTTGCCTATCTTGTGGGCAAGTACGAATGCGAGGCGGGTATTATGATTTCCGCTTCTCATAACCCCTGCGAATATAACGGAATTAAGATTTTCCAGAAAACGGGCTATAAGCTTGACGACGCTATTGAAGAGGAAATCGAAGCGATTATCCTTGACAATACCGAAACTCCCGATTATAAATACGGCGGAGAAGTCGGTAACAGACTCTTTTCAAAGCACGCCGTTAAGGACTATATCGACCACGTTGTAGGTACAACCGATGTGCGTTTTGACGGTATGACTATTGCTCTTGACTGCGCAAACGGTTCGGCTTCAGTATGCGCAAAGGATATCTTTACCGCGCTCGGCGCAAAATGTATTATGCTTTCCGATACTCCCGACGGAGTTAATATTAACGCAAATTGCGGCTCTACTCATCCTGAAGAGCTTATGCGTTTTGTTAAAAGCGCTAAGCTAGACCTCGGTCTCGCTTTTGACGGCGACGCTGACAGAATGCTTGCCGTTGATGAAAACGGAGAGCTTGTAGACGGCGATAAGGTTATCGCTATCTGCGCTAAGCGTATGAAGGAAGAGGGAAGACTTAAACAGGATACTGCGGTTGTAACCGTAATGAGTAATATGGGCTTCTTTAAGTTCTGTGACGAGCATAATATTAACTGTGCAAGAACCGCAGTCGGCGACAGATATGTTCTTGAAAGAATGTTAAAGGACGGCTATAATATCGGCGGCGAGCAGTCGGGTCACGTTATTTTCCTTGACTATGCTACAACGGGCGACGGTGAGCTTACGGGCGTACAGCTTGTTGAAACAATTATAAAAAGCGGTAAAAAGCTCAGCGAGCTTGCAAAGGTTATGGACGTTTATCCTCAGGTGCTTATTAATGTTAAGGTATCTCCCGAGGGCAAGCTTAAATATAATAACGACGAATATATTATTGCCGCAACCCAGAAGGCTGAAATGGAGCTTATGGGCGACGGACGCGTGCTCGTAAGAGTCAGCGGTACCGAACCGCTTGTCCGCGTTATGCTCGAGGGTAAGGATATTGACCATATTCAGAAGCTCGGCGAGGATATTGCCGCAGTTGTAAAGGAAAGATTATCGTAAATGAGAATTGCAAAGGACTGGAAGGATTACGAGCTTATTGACTGCTCCGGCGGCGAAAAGCTTGAAAGGTGGACGAGAGAAATATTAATCCGTCCCGACCCGCAGGTTATCTGGAAAAGTGAAAGAGAGCACAGACTCTGGAAGCAGCCCGCCGCAAGATATATCCGCTCAAGAACGGGCGGCGGAAAGTGGGAGGTTTACAAAAGAATGCCCGGCGCATGGCAGGTAAGGTATAAGGATTTAATCTTTAATATCAAAACCATGGGCTTTAAGCATACGGGACTTTTCCCCGAGCAGGCTGTTAACTGGGACTACCTGAGAAGTCTTATCCGTGAAAGCGGTAAAGAGGAGGTAAGGGTGCTTAATCTCTTTGCGTATACCGGCGGCGCAACCGTCGCCTGTCTTAAAGAGGGCGCAAGCGTCGTGCACGTCGACGCGTCAAAGGGTATGACCTCGTGGGCTAAGGAAAACGCCCAGGCGAGCGGAGTATCCGACGGTAACGTAAGGTGGATTGTTGACGACTGTATGAAATTTGTTCAGCGTGAAATCAGACGCGGCAATAAGTACGATATTATAATTCTCGACCCTCCTTCCTACGGAAGAGGACCAAAGGGCGAGGTATGGCATCTTGAGGACAGCATTTACGACTTTGTTAAAAATGTTGAAAAGGTGCTCTCCGACGAGCCCATTGCAATTTTTCTTAATTCATATACAACCGGACTTTCGGCTTCGGTTATGAAATACATAATAGAGGATGCTGTTGTTAAGGTAAGAGGCGGTAAGTGCGAAGCCGATGAAATCGGACTTCCCGTAAGCGCAAGCGGGGGAGTACTGCCCTGCGGCGCAACAAGCATCTGGCTTTCGGAAAAATAATGGATTTAATAAAATTTGAAAACGTGTCGTTTGAATATAACGCGTCTGACCTTGAAGGAAATCGCTATAAGGTACCCGTTTTAAGCGACTTTAATCTTAAAATTGAAAAGGTCTCGTTTGTTGCTCTTCTCGG
>JAFSZK010000052.1 GCA_017458975.1 Eubacterium sp.
CCGTCGTTATGGGCTCTACAGTTGTTTATGATATTGAATCCAAGGATGTGAGAAAGTGGACCCTTTTAAAAGCCACCGTAACGCATTGCGTTATCACTTTTGTTTCCTATTACGTTACGGGCTTTACGCTTCATTGGTTTTCAATTAAGGACGTTAAGGAAAACCTTTTAATGCTTGCGGTATTTGCAGCCGTTTACACTTCTATCTG
This sequence comes from Eubacterium sp., assembly GCA_017458975.1. Taxonomy (GTDB): domain Bacteria; phylum Bacillota; class Clostridia; order Oscillospirales; family Acutalibacteraceae; genus Eubacterium_R. The sequence continues at coordinate 209 of JAFSZK010000052.1, forward strand.
GTTGTTTAACTACTTAGGCTATAAGCGAGAAATAAGAAATTTTAATAAAGAGATAGAAAAACTCAATGATGATGAACAGCCGTAAGGCTGTTCTTTTTTTACCGAATAAACGTCTTAATCAACCGAATAACCAAAATCAAAGAATAAATATCCGTTTTGTGCTAACATATAGTAGAGTTATTCTGACTTAAAATAATAAAAAAGGAGATTTTGCAAATGAAGACAAAAAGAATATTATCACTTATCCTGTCATTGATATTGGCTTGTACAATGATACCTTTCTCGGCATATGCCGCAGAAGAGCCGTGGGCTGTACCCGGTTCCGAGGGTTGGAAAAAAGCGTTAACGCCTCAGCTTCATTCAGTTGAAGTGCTTGGATACACGCCCTATAATCCGAACACGCAGGTAAAAGGCTTTTTATCTTTGGGCGCAACCTTCAGCTTTCCGAACGCACCGGGCGGAAGAATTGAAAGTGTTCCGGGATTTTCGGGATTTGATATTGAATCAAATATCATTCATATGTATAAAGGCAATCCGATTCATGCAAACGTATGGCTTGATACAAAATTCAGCACGCCGTCTGAAACCGCAACTCCCGACTCTCCCGAATGGTGTTACTTATCAGGCGGAATGGCGTATACAACGTCGTTTGTTCCCGTAGGTCCTGAAGAGCATTGGGAATATAAAGAGTCTGACGGCTATAATTCTGCTAATTTCGCCTGCGAGGGCGATACGCTTGAGGTTTCAATGTTTACAACCGGAACCTATCAGGATGAACTCGGACAGTATAAATCCTATGACCCGAGCAGCAATGTGATTTCCTTTGTTATTTCGGACGGTATACAGGGAAAAACCTTTACACCAAACGCTACGAGCGATAAAACAGCTGCAATTCCGAAGAATAAGACAGTTAAATATAACGGTAAAAAGCAAGCTCTTACCGCAGGTGAAGGCTACACGCTTTCGGGCACAACGTCGGCTACAGACGCAGGCACCTACAAGGCGGTTGCAACGCTCAACAGCGGATATATCTGGGCGGACGGAACGAAAGCTCCGAAGACAGTAGTTCTTTCAATAGGCAGAAGGGAAAGTCCGTTAACAGCAAAAGGCAAAACTGTTAAAGTGAGCGCGAAAAAGCTTAAGAAAAAGAAGAAGATTAGCGTTAAGCGCGCAAAGGCAATTGCCGTTTCAAACGTTACGGGCGAGCTTGTCTTTAAAAAGACTAAGGGCAATAAAAAAATCACTGTTGCAAATAACGGCAAGATTACCGTTAAAAAAGGCTTAAAAAAAGGCAAATATAAGATTAAAGTAAAAGTGCTCGACTCAGGCAACAGAAATTTCAAAAGCGGGGTTAAAAACGTAACGGTTATAATTAATGTTAAGAAATAAATACAACAGGCGCGGAAATTCCGCGCCTTTATTTTTTGGTTTTATCTATGAAGCTGTGTTGTGACGTGGCATCTGAGAAAATCTCAAGTAAAAAAACAGAAATCCCTCAAAGCCACAGTTCAAGCGGTTTTGGGGGATTTTGGCATAAGTTAAGGCGGCTTGAAATCAAGCCGCCGTTGGTCGAGAGGTTCATAAAGGATTTATAGATTATTCCCATCAACAGCTATCAATAATAGAAAGAAGTATAGAATTGTTAAACACGACAAGGGAGAGTATAAACATTGAAAAGTATTGACAAATATGATATCATATAATAAACAATACAGAGGGGAATATTCTATTATGAGTGAAAATATTGACGATAACATTATAATTAATAAGACAGAGTTAATAAATATTCCCCCAAAAAACAACGGCAAGAGTACATTTAAAAAAATAGTTATATTTGTATTAACCATTGCACTTGTTTTAACAGCGTTTTACGGACTGTTTTTTGCATATTGGGGAAGAAGACACTTCGTTCTTTATGATGTAAAAAAGGTAACGGTACAGCAAATTGACGAAGATATTTACGATATCACTTATGATGTAAGCGCAAAAAACTGGTTTTTTGATATAACGCCTCATACCTTTCGGTTAGAAGATGACCTTGGCGGAGAACCGGGTGGGTATTATTACGAAGGTAAAACTGATTATCTTACAACAGGAGTTAAGCCAATTAACTTTCAGATAAATGTTAAATTTGATGTTTCAACTGTTATGCCATATGAAGGTATGCCTGAGAATAATAAGGAACTAATTAAAGATGTGATTGAGTTCAGCCGATTTCAAGCATATGACAAAAATGGAAAAGAAGCCTCGGGTGCAGCATTGTATATGTACGATAATCCTAATGCAGAAATAGTATTCGTTGATTAGTTATAATTAGCAGCCTTCAAACGAAGGCTGTTTTTGTTTGTAAGCGGTTGACGTTCAGCCGGTTTGTTTGCCTTTGGCAAATGTCGAGGTGACAGGATTTTCTTCTCGCGGACAGAAGGTCCGCAGGACCTTCTTCCTGTTTTTACCCAGCAGCAAGCTGCACGGTAAAAACAGAAGCTCGTTTCAAATCCTGTATCAAAGAAGAAAAGAACAGCAACCTTGCGGTCACTGTTCTTTTCTTGGTCGAGGTGACAGGATTTGAACCTGCGGCCCCTTCGTCCCGAACGAAGTGCTCTACCAAACTGAGCCACACCTCGGTTATTCAAATGCTTTATCATTATTACACAAAATCACTTTAAGGTCAAGTATAAATTTTGCAAATGAGTAAAAATATTTATAAAATTCTTATTTTTTATTGAATATTATACTAAATTATGCGATAATATTATGACTAATTTTGTAAGTGGTGATTATTATGGATAATAATAAGTTAGCCATCAGGCTTTTTCCGAATATAAATAAGACCCCCGAGGATTACGAAAAAATCTATCCTTTAAGGGATTTAAAAGAGGGCGCGCGCGTTACGCGTTTTGCGCCAAGCCCTACGGGATTTCTTCATTTCGGCAATCTTTTTACCTGTCTTGTATCCTATAAAACCGCAAAGAGCACCGACGGCGTTTTTTACGTTCGTGTTGAGGATACCGACCAAAAGCGCAAGGTTGAGGGTGCGATTGAGGTTATGCTCAAGGGTCTTTCGGTTTACGGAATTGTACCCGACGAGGGAGTTATAGCCGAGGATACCGAAAAGGGCGAGTATGCTCCGTATTACCAGAGCAAGAGAAAAGAAATATATCAGGCGTACGCAAAATCCCTTGTTCAACAGGGACTCGCATACCCCTGCTTTATGACGCCCGAGGAGCTTGACGAAATAAGGGCGACTCAGGAAAATGAAAGCATCAAGGGTATCTGGGGAAAATATGCCAAGCACCGCGACCTTTCCGAAGAGGAGATTTATAAAAGACTTGACTCGGGCGAACAGTGGACGCTGCGCCTTAAATCTCCCGGAAGCGTTGACGGAAAGTGCTATTTTGACGATATGATTAAGGGCAAAATTGAAATGCCCGAAAACGTACAGGATGTGGTTATTCTTAAGTCCGACGGTATTCCGACCTATCATTTTGCGCATGCGGTTGATGACCATCTGATGAGGACAACCCATGTTGTAAGAGGGGACGAATGGATTTCATCAACTCCGATTCATCTCCAGCTTTTCCGCGTTTTAGGCTTCAGACCTCCGAAATACGCTCACGTTGCTCCGATTATGAAGGAAGAGGACGGAGGAAAGCGGAAGCTTTCCAAAAGGAAGGACCCCGAAGCGGCGGTTACTTACTACGCTGAGCAGGGCTATCCGAGCGAGAGCGTAAATGAATATATGCTTACTCTTGCTAACTCGAACTTTGAGGATTGGCGCAGGATGAATAAGGACGAGGATGTTGAAAAATTCCCGTTTAATCTTAAAAAGATGAGCGTATCCGGCGCGCTTTTCGATATTGTTAAGCTTACCGACGTATCTAAAAATGTAATTTGCAAAATGCCCGCAAAAAAGGTATTTGACCTTTCATATGAGTGGGCTAAGGAATATAATCCCGCTCTTGCTTCTCTTTACGAAAAGGATACCGAAAGAGCAACCGCAATTCTGAATATTGACCGCGAAAACAAAAAGCCGCGTAAGGATATTGCAAAATGGAGCGATATTCCCGAATATATCAGCTATATGTATGACGAAACCTTTGAGCCCTGCTATGAGCTTACGGGAAATGCGACTCCCGCTCTTGCGCTGAAGGTTCTTGAAAAATATATCGAAAAGGTAAATCTTAACGACGACAAGGACGCGTGGTTTACAAGAATGAAGGACATATGCCCGCTTGTCGGCTGTACTCCGAACGTTAAGGAATACAAGGCCGAACCCGATAAATATGAGGGTCACGTAGGCGACGTATCAACAATTATCCGCGTTGCGCTCACGGGCAGAACCAACACCCCCGACCTTTACTGTATTACCGCGCTTCTCGGTGAGGATACCGTTAAGACAAGACTTAAGGCTGCACTTGAACACTATAAGGAGGAAGTATAATGGCAATTGACGAGATTAAAAACGAAGAAACTGCGTCGAATTTTATCCACGACTTTATTGACGAGGATTTAGCCGAGGGCGTGTATTCAAGGGTTCAGACCCGTTTTCCTCCCGAACCGAACGGCTATCTTCATATAGGTCACGCAAAGGCGATATGCATTAATTTCGGCGTTAAGAACAAGTATAAAGGAATATGTAACCTTCGCTTTGACGATACGAACCCGATTAAAGAGGATACGGAATACGTTGAGGCTATAGAAGAGGATATCAAATGGCTCGGCTTTGATTACGACAACGTGTATTTTGCTTCCGACTATTTTGATTTTCTTTACGATTGTGCGCTGAAGCTTATTAAAAAGGGTAAGGCGTACGTTTGCGATTTAACGCCCGAACAGATGAGGGAATACCGCGGAACGCTTACCGAACCCGGAAAGAACTCGCCTTACAGGGAAAGAAGCATTGAAGAGAACCTTGAGCTCTTTGAAAGGATGACAAAGGGCGAATTCAAAGAGGGCGAAAAGGTGCTTCGCGCAAAGATTGATATGGCGTCGCCGAACCTTAATATGCGCGACCCGATTATTTACAGAATTATGTTCGCTTCTCATCACAGAACGGGCGACAAGTGGTGCGTTTATCCGATGTATGACTTTGCTCATCCGCTTTCCGACGCTTGCGAAAAGGTTACTCACTCGCTTTGCTCTCTTGAATTTGAAAATCACAGACCGCTTTACGACTGGTTTGTAAACGAGTGTATTGACGGTGAAAAGCCGAGACAGATTGAGTTTGCAAGGCTTAACCTTAATTACACCTTAACTTCAAAGAGAAAGTGTTTGAAGCTTGTTGAGGATAATATCGTAAACGGCTGGGACGACCCGAGAATGGCTACCATCAGCGGTATGAGAAGAAGGGGCTATCCGCCCGAGGCAATCCGTGATTTCTGTGATAAAATCGGCGTATCAAAAGCATATTCGGTTGTTGATTTTGCGCTTCTTGAAAGCTGCGTAAGGGATTCTCTTAATCAGAACGCTCCCCGTGCAATGGCGGTAATCGACCCGATTAAGCTTATTATTGACAACTATCCCGAGGATAAGGTTGAGAATATCGAGGTTGAATACCACCCCGACCATGAGGAATACGGAAAAAGAACAATACCCTTCGGCAAGGAGCTCTATATTGAAAAGGGCGACTTTATGATTGAACCGATTAAGAAATACAGAAGACTTTTCCCCGGCAACGAGGTAAGGCTTTATAAGGCGTATTTCGTAACCTGTACGGGCTACGACCTTGATGAAAACGGCGAGGTTTGTGCCGTTCACTGTACCTACGACCCCGAGACCTTCGGCGGCGACGCTCCAGACGGACGTAAGGTTCGCGGTACTATCCATTGGGTTTATGCCGGAGACTGCAGCGAAGCCGAGGTAAGGCTTTATGACCGACTCTTTGACGTCCCCAACCCGAGCGACGAGGAGGGGGTAAGCTCCTTTGAGGATAATCTTAACCCCGATTCTCTTGTTGTTAAAAAGGCGTATATTGAAAAGTCGCTTGCCGATACAAAGCCCGGAGAGAGATACCAGTTTATGCGAACGGGTTATTTCTGTACCGATAAAGACTCAACTGAAAATAATATTGTATTTAACAGAACGGTGGCGTTAAGGGACAGCTTTAACAAGAAAAAATAGGACTCATTATGGCAGAGAGAAAAAATATTAAGGATATTGCAATCATTGCCCACGTTGACCACGGCAAGACCACTTTGGTTGACGAAATGCTGCACCAGAGCGGTATTTTCAGGGAAAATGAGATTGTTCAGGAAAGGGTTATGGACTCCAACGACCTTGAAAAGGAGAGGGGTATAACAATTCTTTCAAAGAACACGGCAATTCATTACAAGGATACAAAAATAAATATTGTTGACACTCCGGGTCATGCCGATTTCGGCGGAGAGGTAGAACGAATTTTAACAATGGTTGACGGCGTTTTGCTTCTTGTTGACGCGTTTGAGGGCTGTATGCCGCAGACCCGCTTTGTGCTTAAAAAAGCGCTTGCGCTCAAAAAGACGCCGCTTGTTGTAGTTAATAAAATTGACCGTGACGGCGCAAGACCCGAGGAGGTTGTTGACGAGGTGCTCGACTTGTTTATTGAGCTTGGCGCTGACGACGACCAGATTGATTTTCCCGTTGTTTACGCTTCGGCAAGACACGGCTATTCGAGCCTTGACCCCGAGGTAAGGCAGGGAGATATGCGTCCGCTTCTTGATGCGATTCTTGAGCATATACCTTCTCCGAAGGGGGACGAAAACGGTTCGGCGCAGATTCTTTTCTCATCGCTTGAATATGACGATTATGTTGGAAGAATCGGCGTGGGCAGGGTTGAAAGAGGCTCGATTAAGGTTAATACTCCCTACGTGCTTTGTAAGCAGGACGGCACTCAGCAGAACGTAAAGTTTACCCAGCTGTACCAGTTTGAAGGGCTTAAAAGAGTTGCATGTGACGAGGCGTTTTTCGGAGACTTAATATGCGTTGCAGGCGTGCCCGATTTGAATATCGGCGAGACCGCGTGCGACCCCGAAAATATAGAGCCCCTCCCGTTTGTAAAGATTGACGAGCCGACTATTTCAATGAATTTTGTTGTTAACGACTCGCCGTTTGCGGGAAGAGAGGGCAAGTACGTTACCTCAAGAAATCTTCGCGACAGACTTTTTAAAGAGGTTGAAACCAATGTTTCAATGCGTGTTGAGGAAACCGACAGTATGGATACCTTCAAGGTATCGGGAAGGGGCGAGCTTCACCTTTCAATCCTTATTGAAACGATGAGGCGTGAGAATTACGAATTTCAGGTTTCTCGTCCTACCGTTATTCTTAAAAAAGACGAAAAAACGGGACAGACCCTTGAACCTATTGAAACCGCAATTATTGAAGTACCCGAAGAATACGTGGGCGTTGTTATGGAAAAGCTCTGCTCGCGCAAGGGTGAAATTGAAAATATGGACACCCGTACTACGGGTATGACCCACCTTGAAATCAAGATTCCGTCAAGAGGACTCATCGGATACAGAAGCGAATTTTTAACCGATACTAACGGAAACGGAATTATGAACCAGCTCTTTTACGGATATGAGCCGTACAAGGGGGATATTGAAACAAGAAACCGAGGCTCAATAGTTGCTCACGAAACGGGCACGACCACGGGCTACGGACTCTGGAATACGCAGGACAGAGGAAGACTTTTCGTAGGACCCGGCGTTGAGGTTTACGAGGGTATGATAGTGGGCGAGTGCGCCAAGGACGAGGATATCGTATGTAACGTGTGTAAGAAAAAGCATGTTACAAATACCCGCGCAAGCGGCTCGGATGAGGCGTTGAAGCTTGTTCCGCATACGGTTTTGTCGCTTGAGCAGAGTATGGAATTTCTTGCGGACGACGAGCTGCTTGAGATTACTCCCAAATCAACAAGACTGCGCAAGACGATACTTGATAAATCATTAAGATTAAAGGCGGAAAGCCGCAAAAAATAAAATGAAGGGATGTGAAGAAATGAGCGAAAAAGCAGGACTCTATTTTCACATCCCTTTTTGTAAGAGCAAATGCCCTTACTGTGATTTTTACAGTAAAAAATATTGCAGGGGCGACGAGGAAAGCTATACAGATATACTCCTCGGCGAAATGAATAATTACAGCGGTTCTTTTGATACGGTTTATTTCGGCGGCGGTACTCCGAGTATAATAGAGCCTGAATGTATCGGGCGGCTTCTTGACGGCGCGAGAGCGCATTTTGAGATTGATGAAAACAGCGAAATTACTATTGAATGTAACCCCCGCGAGGATTTGAAGCATAGCTTTAAAAAGTATAAGAGCTACGGTATAAACAGAGTAAGCATAGGTATGCAAAGCGCGGTTGATAAGGAACGATTTGCGCTTGGACGAAGCGCGGGCAGAGCCGAGGTTGAAAGAACGGTTAACGCCGCAAGGGAAGCGGGTATTGAGAACATCAGCCTTGATTTAATGCTCGGAATCCCGAATCAGACGGAATCGAGCCTTGATACAAGCTTTGAGTTTATTGAGAAAATGAATGTAAAGCATATCTCGGCTTATATGCTGAAAATTGAAGAGGGAACCCGATTTTCTGAAATCAGGGACAAGCTTGTCTTGCCCGACGAGGATACCGTTTCAAAAATGTATATTAAAACTATTGCTTCTCTGAAGGATATCGGCTTTGAGCAGTACGAAATAAGCAATTTTGCAAAGCCCTCATATGAGAGCAGACATAATTTAAAGTACTGGACGCTCGTACCCTATCTCGGTATAGGAAAGACGGCGCACTCCTTTTGGGAAGGAAAACGGTTTTATTACGACGAAAATATGAATATTATCCCCGACTCAGGCGGTGGGGATATTGACGAAAGAATTATGCTCGGCTTAAGGCTGAACAGGGGAATAAAAAAAGAGCTTGTTAAAAAGCCCTTTGACGAACTTATTAAGCTCGGTCTGCTTATTGAAAAGGATGACAGAATCGCTCTCACGCCCGAGGGTATGCTCGTTTCAAATTATGTAATAAACGAGCTTATTTAACAAATAATATCCTTGGTGATATTATGAAAAAGAAGAAAACAAAAAAGAAGCTCGGCGAAAGCCGCTCAAACCCCACAACGTACCCTGACGGTAAAACCGAAACGGGTTCGCCGATTCCTAATGCTCAAAACGTTGAGTACTCAAAGGAGTGGGGAGAGGAGCACGAAGTATAAAAGAGGCGGATTATCCGCCTCTTTTATTTTGCTTTAAGTACAAATACGAGCCAGCCGTTGTTTTCGCGGCGCTCGATTATTTCAAAGCCGTTTTCGGCAAAGGACAAAAGAACGTCACCCTCGCGGCTTTCAATAATTCCTCCCGTGATATAAACTCCGCCTTCTTCAAGATAGCTTTTTACCTCTTTGTTAAAACGGATTATTATATCGGCTACTATATTAGCTACAATAACGCTGTATTTACCGCTCACCTTATCGGATAAATCGCCCTGAAGAGCCTTGAATTTTGTATTGTCAAAGCCGTTTTGAGCTGCGTTTTCGTTTGCGGTTTTAACGGCGAGCTCGTCAATATCAATTCCGAGCGCGCTTTCAGCGCCGAGAAGCAGGGCGGCGATTGATAAAATACCGCTGCCGCAGCCTATATCAAGAACGGTTGAATCCTCTTTTATATATTCCTCAAGCGTTTCAAGACAGAGCTTTGTGGTCGGGTGGGAGCCCGTACCGAAGGCGAGTCCCGGTTCAATATTAAGAACCTTTCTGTCTCCCGCGTCAAAATCGTTTTCCCATACGGGACGGATTAAAAGCTTCTTTCCTACGGGAGTCGGATGAAAATAGTTTTTCCAGTTATTCTGCCAGTCCTCAAGACGGCAGTTTTCTGTTTTTATCCTGTTTTCAATGCCTGCTCTATCAAGTCTTTCTTTTAAAAATGATACCGCTTCAAGCGGGTTTTCGTCGGGATTGATATAAATATGGATTATGCTTTTTGTCCGGTCTTTTTTGAGAAGCTCCTCGTCGATTAAATCAATATGTGCAATCTCCATTGTTTCCTCTTCAAGCGCGGAGTAGTCCTCAATATAGATACCGTAGGGCACAACCATATTTGCAATATCGCTCGCCTCGTCGGAATATTCGCAGGGGATTTCAAGCTGTATTTCGTGCCACCTTTCCTGCTCAATGGCGTTAGTCATACCCATTTTTATTCCTCAAAATTCACGCTGTGTTTGGTGTCGGAAAGGCCGTGGTTATAAAGCTTTCTGTTGTCAAGCGCCCACTGTCTGTCGGTAAATGATTTCGGCTCAACCTTATCGGTTGCGGCGTTTACCTCGTAAACGGTTGCGTCCATATTATCAAGCTCGGAAAGAATAATTGCCTCAAGAAACATCGGTCTTACAGCCGCGCCGTATTCGGGAATACCGTGGTGGGAGAGAACCATATGCTGAAGAAGGGTAACCTCCTCGCTTTCAATGCCGAGCTCCTTTGCGGCGTCGCCGATATACATTGCGCCCTTAACAAGATGACCGATGAGCTCGCCCTCGGTTGAATAGCCCTTTGCAAGTCCCGTCTTTCCCGTTTCAAGCTCCCAGGTTTTCGCCGTATCGTGAAGAATAACGCCCGAAAGAAGAAGCTCGCGGTTGATGTTCGGATAAACTCTGCAAACCGCCTCGGCAAGCTGAATAATACTTGCGGTATGATATACAAGTCCGCCCACTACCGCATGGTGAAGCTTAAGCGCCGCGGGGTAGGAAATGAATTTTTCCTTGCAGTCGCCTAAAATTTTTAAAACGATTGATTTAAGGTCTGAGTTATTAAACGAATTAACCTTATTAATTATCATATTATAAAGCTGTTCGCCGCCCACCTCGCTTGAGGGTACAAGGTCGCAAAGGTTATAAACGTCATTATCGTTTACGGGTCTGATCTGGGCAATTCTGAACTGGTCGCGTCCGTTATACTGCTCAACGCTGCCTCTGATTTTAACAATCATATCCTGCTCGAAAAGTCCGTTATCGCTGTAATCCCAAAGCTTTGCGCTCATTTCACCGTCCCTGTCGCTGATAATAAGGTCAAGATAGGTTGAGCCGTTTTTAGCTTTTTTGCTTTCACATTTTTTAAGTACGACGAAGCCGTCGCACATACCGTTAGGAAGCTCTGTAAAATTCATAATTCTCTCTCCAAAAAATTGATATAATTATTATAGCTTAATTAATAAGTATATTCAAGTTAAAAGTTAAAAGGAAAAAGGGAGAGTCCGAAAACTCTCCCTAAGAATAATTATTTTTTTACTTTAACGGTTTTCTTTGCCGTTGATTTTCCGTATGTTGCCGAATAGGTAATCTTTTTTCCTGCCTTAAGCTTTTTAAGAACGGATTTTTTAATAGTAACCTTTGCAACACCCTTTTTGTTAGTTTTAGCGTTGTATTTCTTACCCTTAAATTTAAAGGTAATTTTCTTACCCTTTACAGCCTTGCCGTTAATTTTAAGAGTTGCCTTAAGAACAAGCTTCTTAGCCGATTTTTTAACGGTTACCTTCTTAAGGGTAAGCTTAATTGTATCTTTTGCTTTAGCGGGAGTCGTTTTCTTCGGGATAACGGTTTTTGAAACGACCTTACCGTCGATAACGCAGGTTTTTGTAACGCTTCCCGCAGCCGTTGTTGTAGCGGGAACGGTTACGGTTTTAACAACGTGCTCGGGGTGCTCTTTTGCACCGTCGGCAACTAATCCGCCGAAGAGAGAAAGACCTCTTACTGCGTCCATTGTTGAAAGCGCGCTGTCCTGTCCGCCGAAGGTGAATATACCTGTTTTGCTCTCAAAGCCTTCAACGAGATTTTTATAAAGCTTAAACGCGTTGTCAAAGTCGCCGAGAGCAGCATAAGCGCCCATTGCAAGAGCGGTTGAGTCTGCATTTACATCGGGGCTCATTGCGCTTCCGTCAGCTGCGGGAAGGTCGCAAAATGCGCCGTTGGGTTTAATATATTTTTTAAGAACGTTAAGTGCGTCGTCAATATAATCCTTGTAAATATCTCCCGGAAGAATAGTTCTGAACGGGAAGAGGGTCATAATAAAGTAAGCCGTATTATCACAGTTATAAAACGGATTATCCTTTGAACCGAGGAACATACCCTTACCCATTGTGTAGTTGCTGTCGATAAGGTCCTGAGCGATTGTTTTTGCAAGCTCAATATCGTCCGCATATAGCGCGCCCGCTACCGCAAAGCGGTAATGATAGGGACTCGACGGCTTAGCGTTTTCATAATCAATCGCCGAAAAAGCGGCTGTCAAATCCGATGTATTCTCGTCGTAAGCGTTAAAAATAATTATAGCCGCGCCGTAAAGAGCCGCGTCCTCTTTATTTGAATAGGGGCTTATAAGCTTGCCTGAATTTGCCGCAAGATTGTCTTTTACAAGCTGTACAAAATCGGGTATATAATCCCCGACGTCGTACTCGGCAAGTACGTAGTCGGCAAGAGTGAGCGTATCCTTTAAATCCAAAGAGCTCTTATTCGGGAAGGTGTATTTAACGCCCGCGTCAAGCTCTTCAAGAACGTAATTTAAAAGCTTTGAATCTCCGTATAATTCGCAATATGCCGGGAAAATATAAGAGCCTGCGCTTGCTTTTAATGAAACAACCTTCTTTTCAAGGAAATCAACGGGTATTTTAATTTTACCGTTTGAATCGGTTGTTCCGTAGTCATTACCGTCAACGGTTACCGTGTAGTTTGCAGCGGGAGTGTTACCGCTCCATCCCGAAACGCTGAACGTAATTTCAGCCTGCTCTCCGATGTTAATCGTCTTTTCAAGCGAGTCGGCAAAAACATACTGGTCGCTCCAGCTTGCAGTATCCTGATACAAGCCGAAATAAGCAAAGTCGCCGTCCTTGATTGTATCGGTTATAGCGCCCGACATTACGTTATTGTTCCAGTAGCCTACGGCACCGCCCATACCCATGAAATCCTGAATCCAGCCCTGCTCATTTAAGGAAAGCGGAGCGTCGGTCAAAAAGTTTGAGCCGAAAACGGCAAGATGAAGCGCAATAGCTGCGTCGAGCATAGTCGGTTCATCGGAATTGTCGTCAAAGCCTACGTCATACCTTTTCGAAAGGTTAGCCGCTACCTCTGCGTCATAGGGCTGAACAATAAAGGCTCCTCCCGCAACGCCGGTCAGTTTGATTTTTGCCGTTTTAACATCGTCGGCAAATGCGCCTGTTGCAACGGTAAGACTTGATAAAGTCAAAACTATTGCAAGAAAAATTGATAAAAGTCTTTTCATAATCTACCTCCTTTATAATTAAAAAGACTCTGCCTTTTGGCAGAGAAGGTGATTTGCATACAAATAAAACGCAATTATTTCTCACTTTCCCTTTGCCCAAAAGTTAAAAACTCTAATTTACAGCTCGTCTCCCGGCTTAAGATATAGCATAGCTTAAGCTTTCGCCTTCTCGCTTTTGCAATGGCTCTGAAAGCTTTTCATCAATTACGGTAATGGCGGTTGCCGGGGATTTTCACCCCGTTCCGTTAGTTGTAAATTATTGCAAACAAATTATAGCATATTATATTTTTATTTTCAATATAATATTGAAAGTATCGGTAAGATGTGCTAATATTATTGAGTAAGACTTATTATTAAGGAGTGAGTTTATGGATTTACAAAAGATTATTGACAAAAAGGACTGGGCGTCCAAATATATGATTGATGAAATCACTCATATTATTAAGACCTTTGAAAAAAGAGACCCCGGTTCAAAGGGCGAGCTTCAGTCGCTTGAGTATATGAAGGAAACTCTTGAAAAAGAGTGCGGATGCGACCCCGAATTAACAAAAATTGAAGAATTCAAGGAAAATCCCGGTTCGTTTTTCGGCTGGATTTACTTTACGATTACCTTTGTTCTTCTTGCGGTTGCGGTTTATTTCTTCTTCCCGCTTGCGTCTGCTATCCTTATTGCAGTAGGACTCGGGATTGTTCTTTTGGAGTTCGGCTTCTATAAAAAGTGCGTTGACCGTTTCTTCCCCGAAAAAACAGGTCATAACCTTACCGTGGTAAGAAAACCCGCCGGCGAGGTTAAAAGACGTCTTGTATTTAACGGACACGCTGACGCAGCGTGGGAATGGCCCGTAAACTACAAGCTCGGCGGCGTTGGCTTTGAGGGCCACGCTATTATCTGCGGCGTCGGCGCAATATTCTATTTAGTCGCTTCAATTATTTATATTGCCCATTTCGGACTTAAGGGCGTTGCAATTAATGCTGAGGCAACCTTTGGTGAGTGGTATATTAAAGCCGCTCTTATCGGTCTTGTTTTTGTTCCGTTCCTTGTAGGACTTTACTGGATGTGGAACGAGGACAGAATTGTTGACGGAGCAAACGATAACCTTACGGGCTGTTATATGGGTATCGCCGTTTTAAAGGCTCTTGAGGACGAGGGTATTCAGCTTGAAAATACCGAGCTTGCAGTAGTTAACTGCGGAAGTGAGGAAGCAGGTCTTCGCGGCTCCAAGGCATGGGCTGAGGCTCATAAGGGCGAGTGGCAGGACGTTCCTACCTTCTTCTTCTCATACGATACAATTTATGACCCGAAATATCTTATGGTAAATTACCGCGACCTTAACGGAACGGTTAAATCGGATAAGGATGTTTCCGATTTATTCCTTGAGGCGGCTCAGGCTGTTGACGTACCCGTTACAAAGGGCTGGGTACCTCCTCTCGGCGGCGCAACCGATAATGCTGCGTTCTGTCAGGGCGGCTTCCGCTCAACGGGTATTACGGGACTTAACCATAAGCTCGAGGATTATTATCATACAAGAAGAGATACATACGATAATATGAACCCCGAAGGACTTGCAAACTGCTTTGCGGCAACCGTTAAAGCGCTTGAGATGTTCGACGACGGAGCAAAACAGTAATGCTGCCAAGCGATGCGTTTATGCTTTTCAGCGTAATTAATATGAAGCTTCGCGATTTTTATCCCTCGCTTGACGCTCTTTGCGACGACCTGAACGAGGATAAAGAAAAAATACTCAAAACCCTCTCTGACGCCGGCTTTGAGTATGACGAAAAGCTTAATAAGTTTATTTAAACATCGGGGAGGGCTTTAAGCCCTCCCGTTTATTTATGGTATTTAGTTCCTTTTGAAATTGAAAGCGCGCGGTAGATTTGTTCAAGAAGAACAACGCGCATAAGCTGATGGGGAAGGGTGATTTTGCCGAAAGAAAGGCAGAGGTCGCCCCTCTTTTTTATTTCGTCGGAAAGTCCGAAGGAGCCGCCGATAATAAAACAAATATTACTTTTACCGCTTACGGTTACGTTTCAAGCTTTTTTGAAATCTCTTTTGAGGAGAGTCCGACTCCCTCGATACACATAGGAATAACGTAAGCTCCCTGCGGAATTTTTGATAAGATTTGTTCGCCCTCCCTTGCCTTTATGTTTTCAATTTCGGAGGGCGCCGGGGAGTCGCTCGCTTTATATTCGTTTATTTCAATCACCTCGGTTTTTGCAAAAGCCCCGAGTCGTTTAAGATATTCCCTGCACGCGTCGGTAAGATATTTTTCCTTAAGCCTTCCGACTGCTATAACGGTTATTTTAATCATATTATTATCGCTCTCTTATCGTTAATCTGAGGCGAGGTTGAAATCCGGTAATCCTTGTCCTCGGTAAAGCCCCTGTCACCGAGCGCCGAAACGGCGGTCAGCCTTGCAATTTCAGGCAGGTTGTTTTCCTTACTTATATGGGAAAGTACAATTCTTTTTGTTCCGCTTTCAACAAGCTCGCACGCAAATTCGGCGCAGTCGGCATTTGAAAGATGACCCTTGCGGGATAGAATTCTCTGTTTTAACATATACGGATAGGGTCCGTTTTCGAGCATCGTTATTTCGTGGTTTGACTCAAGAAAAACGAGGTCGCTTTTCGGAATAACCCGTTTAGCGGCAGCGGTGACAAAGCCCGTATCCGTACAAACCGAAATGCTTTTTGAATCTTTTAAATTAAAACGGTAGCCAAAGCACTGAACGCTGTCGTGAGAAAGCTCAAAAGGAAGTATCTCAATTCCGCCAAGCTCCATATTATCTTCTATTATTTCGGTTGTGTTCTTTTCGGCAAGCTTACCTTCGGAGTAAAGCTTTGAAATTATTTTTTCGCTTGAAAAAACGGGGATATCATATCTTGCTCCGAGAACGCGAAGACCGTATGAGTGGTCAATATGCTCGTGGGTTACAAAGATTGCGCTTAGCTTTGACGCGTCCTCGTCTATGTACGACAGAGCCTCCTCAATCCTTTTGGCAGAAACGCCCGCGTCAACAAGGATTTTTGTATTACCGTCCTTAATGAATATTGAGTTTCCCGAGCTTCCCGAAAAAAGCTGACAAGTTTTAGCCATAGTTTAATCCTTAATTTGTTATTTGTAATCCGTCATTAAAAAGATAAGGCTTTCTTCGGAAAGCCTTAATCTTTTGTTATCCTGCGCTCTGAACTACGCTGAGCTCAGGCACTTCAACTCTTTTAATATTTGCTCCGAGAGTTGAGAATTTTGCAACAACATCCTCGTAGCCTCTGTCTATATACTGAATATTCTCAACGGTTGTGGTTCCGTCGGCAACCAGACCCGCGATTATAAGCGCTGCGCCGGCACGAAGGTCGGTTGCGGAAACCTCGCATCCCGTAAGTCTCGGTATACCCTCAATAACGGCAACCGAACCGTCAACCTGAATATTAGCACCCATACGGAGAAGCTGACCTACATACTGGAAGCGGTTATCCCATACGCTTTCCGAAAGAATGCTCGTTCCGTCTGCCACGGAAAGAAGGACGCACATCTGCGGTTGCATATCGGTCGGGAAGCCCGGGTGGGGCATTGTTTTAACATTGCATTTATTGAGCGGCTTAAATCTTGTTACCCGGACTGCGTCGTCATACTCAATAATCTCAGCTCCCGATTCAATAAGCTTTGCGCTGATTGACTCAAGGTGTTTGGGAATTACGTTTTTGATAAGCACATCGCCTCCGCAGGCAGCCGCAGCAACCATATATGTTCCTGCTTCAATCTGGTCGGGGATGATTGAGTATGTGCAGCCGTGCATTTTTTCTACGCCGCGGATTTTAATAACGTCGGTACCTGCGCCTCTTACGTCGGCGCCCATTGAGTTAAGAAAGTTTGCAAGGTCAACTATATGGGGCTCCTTAGCCGCGTTTTCAATAATAGTAAGTCCTCTTGCAAGAACTGCGGCAAGCATAACGTTAATAGTAGCGCCTACGCTTACGTTATCCATATAGATTGACGCGCCGACAAGCTTATCGGCATTTGCAACAACCATTCCGTCAATAGTATCAACCTCTGCGCCGAGCATTTTAAAGCCCTTAACGTGAAGGTCAATAGGTCTTACGCCGAAGTTACAGCCGCCCGGCATTGCAACCTCAGCCTTCTTATATCTTCCGAGCATTGCGCCGATAAGATAATAGCTTGCTCTGAAATGAGAGGTAAGCTCATACGGCACGCTCTGGTAACTGATGTTAGAAGAGTCGATTTCAATTGTATCGCGTTTAATTAATTTAACCTTAGCCCCCATACGGTCAAGAATCTCAATAATAAGCTGTACGTCGCTTATCTGAGGGATGTTTTCAATTCTTACAACGTCGTTTGCAAGAATTGCCGCGGGGATTATTGCAACGGCAGCATTTTTAGCGCCGCTGATATTAACTTCACCGAACAGCTCCCTGCCGCCTTCAATTACAAAATTTTCCAAAATGATGCCCCCTGTTATCTGGGTTTATATAGTAAAATAAGTTGAATCTTTATTAATTTATATATGTATATAATTTTATTCAGTAAGCATTATACCAAAATCATCCTTTAAATAAAACAGTATAAGGCTTATTTTATCCAAACTGTAATTTTTAAAAATAACAAAATATTCGGCGCTTAATTTTTCGGAATACAATATATAGTGTAAATTGTATAATTTTGAAGAAAGAGCCAAAATGTTGTTGTTTTTAACGGTAACAAAAAGGTAACACATTATTACAAATTTGTCAATACATATTTTACCCAAAATAATAATTTTTTATCTTTTTTATTTTTATTTTATTACCTTTGTGCTTTTATATCTATTGACAAGACCGAGATAAAATTATATATTAAAACTAATATATTTTTAAAAGCGTTATGGTAGAGTTATGAAAAAAGAGGAATTTATAAAAACCGATACGGTTATAGTCGGCTCGGGCGTTGCGGGCTTATTTGCCGCGCTGTGTCTTCCCGAAAACAACAAAATACTTGTAATAACAAAGGAAAATCTTGATGAATGCGATTCCTTCCTTGCTCAGGGCGGAGTCTGCGTTCTTAAAAGCTTTGACGATTTTACCTGTTATTTTGAGGACACAATGAAGGCGGGTCATTACGAAAACAATCCCGAGGCGGTAAAGGTAATGATCGAGTCCTCGCCCGATATTATCAAAACCCTTGTTGAGCTCGGCGTAGAATTTGACGTCGGTGAAAACGGAAGCTTTGATTACACCCGCGAGGGAGCGCACCGTCAGAAGCGTATTCTTCACCATAAGGACGAAACGGGAAAGGAGATTACCGCAACCCTCCTTTCAATTGCGATGCAAAGAGAGAATATTACCATAGTTACAAAGACAACCATGGTTGATCTTATCGAAAAGAATAACGAATGCTACGGTATAGTTTGTGAGGATGAATACGGAGAAAAGGGTGCAATTCTTGCAAGGGATATTATTCTTGCAACGGGCGGTATCGGCGGTCTTTTCAAAAACTCAACGAATTATCCCCATATTACGGGCGACTCCTTTGCGCTCAGCCTTAAGCACGGTATTGAGCTTCAGGATATGAATTACATCCAGATTCACCCTACTACCCTTTACAGCAAAAAGGGCGGTATGCGCTTTCTTATAAGCGAAAGCGTCAGAGGCGAGGGTGCAATACTGCTTAATGAAAACGGCGAACGCTTTACCGACGAGCTCCAACCGAGGGACGTTGTAACAAACGCAATTGTTGAGGAAATGAAGAAGTTCGGCGTTGACCACGTTTATTTAACCCTTCCCAATATGACGAGCGAGGAAGCTAAGCTGCGTTTTCCGAATATTTTTGAAGCGTGTATGGAGGAGGGCTACGATATTACAAAGGATAAGGTACCCGTTACCCCCGCTCAGCATTATATGATGGGCGGAGTTAAAACTGATATTAACGGAAGAACCTCGATGAAGCATCTTTTTGCGGTCGGTGAAACCGCCTGCAACGGCGTTCACGGTAAGAACCGCCTTGCTTCAAATTCGCTTCTTGAAAGCCTTGTTTTTGCAAAGAGAGCGGCGGACGTTATAGCAAACGATAAAGAGGCTAAAAGTGAGGATATTGACCCGATTGACCTTGATTCATACCCGAGCAGGGAGGAAATATTAAAGGAATTCAAGGCTCTTATTATGGAGGACATCAAAAAGAAGGACGGTGAGTTTTATGCTAAATGGTGTAACGATGAAAATTAACGTTGATACATATATTCTTAATACCCTTAAAGAGGACATTACCTCCGAGGACGTATCCACAAACGCGGTTATGCCCGAGGATAAACAGGGCAGAGCCGAGCTTATCTGTAAGCAGGACGGTATTGTATGCGGACTTGACGTATTTGAGAGAACCTTTTATCTTCTTGATAAAAACAGCCGCTTTGAAGCAAATTTCAAGGACGGTGATACAGTTAAAAAGGGTGAAATTATCGGCGTTATTTACGGCGACATCAAAGCGCTTTTAAGCGGTGAGAGAACCGCGCTTAATTATCTTCAGCGTATGAGCGGTATTGCAACGCTTACAAGAAAATATGCCGACGAGCTTAAGGGATATAAAACCGTGCTTCTTGATACAAGAAAGACGACTCCGAATATGCGCCCCTTTGAAAAGCATGCCGTCAGAGTCGGCGGAGGCACCAACCACCGCTATAATCTTTCCGACGGAGTTCTTTTAAAGGATAATCATATCGGCGCGGCGGGCTCGATTACCAAAGCAATTGAAATGGCGAGAGCTTATGCCCCGTTTGTAAGAAAAATAGAGATAGAAACCGAAACTCTTGCTCAGGTTGAAGAGGCGGTAAACGCGGGCGCGGATATCATTATGCTTGACAATATGGATAATGAAACGATGAAAAAAGCGGTTGAATTAATCGGAGGCAGAGCCCAGAGCGAGTGCAGCGGAAACGTAAGCATTGAAAGACTTAAATCAATTGCCGAAACGGGCG
The DNA here is from genome assembly GCA_017458975.1 of Eubacterium sp. Classification (GTDB taxonomy): domain Bacteria; phylum Bacillota; class Clostridia; order Oscillospirales; family Acutalibacteraceae; genus Eubacterium_R. The sequence continues at coordinate 20,400 of JAFSZK010000052.1, forward strand.
TTGATTTTGTAAGCGTAGGTGCTCTCACCCACAGCGCGCCTATTATGGACGTAAGCCTTAAAAACCTCAAGCCGATTGAATAAGGAGTAAAATATGCTTTACAAACCACAATATGACGAAAACGGAAAAAAGATACTTTGTGAAATGAACGGCGTAAATTCCGATATGTTAATGGATATTTACGTTAAAAAGCTTAAAAAGGGAGAAACGCTTACCTTTAACGAAAGTGAAAACGAAACAGCAATTCTTCTTCTGAGCGGTAAGGTTCGTTTTTGCGTAGGCGATAAGATTGACGAAATCTGCTCTCGTGATAATCCTTTTCAGAAAACTCCCTATGCCGTGCATTTTTCTCACGGTACTCCGGCTCATGTTGAAGCGCTTGAGGACGGAGAGGTGCTTGTTCAAATGACGGACAATGAAAAAACCTGGGAGCCTCAGTTTTATAATCCCGACAACTGTCTTTACCAGCATTTCGGCAAAGGTCAGTGGGAGGGCACGGGCTACCGTATCGTATCAACAATGTTTGACCTTGATAACGCACCGTATTCAAATATGGTTATGGGCGAGGTGTTTAATCAGCCCGGTCGCTGGTCGTCATATCCGCCCCACCACCACCCGCAGCCCGAGCTTTACTATTATCAGTTCAACCCGTCGCAGGGCTTCGGAGCAGGCTTTGAAGGGGACACCCCGTATAAAACCGAAAACGGAACCTGTCTTTGTATAAGAGGCGGAAACGCACATCAGCAGGTAACGGCTCCGTGCTATGAAATGTACTACGTATGGCTTATCCGCCATCTTGACGGCGACCCGTGGGACAAGACAAGAATTAATGATAAAAAGCATGAGTGGATAGTAAATGCAGACTAAACAGATTATTTTCAGCGATTACAAAAAAATAGGCGATATTTTAAACAAGCATGGTGCCAAAAAGCCTATGCTTGTTTGCGGTAAGAGCTTTCAGAAGTCGTATGTCTTTGACTATCTGAAGGATTATAATATTGTCGTTTTTGATAACATAAGACCGAATCCGCGTTTTGACGATATGGTTAAAGCGGTTGAGGTCTTTAAAAACGAGGGCTGCGACTTTATGATTGCAGCAGGCGGCGGCTCGCCTATGGACAGCGCAAAAATGATTCGTCTTATGGTAACTAACGGATGTGAAAACGCGCTGACAAAGCCGATGGAGAATAACGCTATCCCGTCTCTTTTCATCCCTACAACCTCGGGCACGGGAAGCGAGGCAACAAAGGTATCGGTTTTCTATATTAACGAAAACGAAAAGTTTTCCGTTCACTCCTATGACTTTATTCCGCAATACGTTCTTTTTGACGAAAAGCTGCTTTTAAGCGTTGATGATTACCAGAGAAGGTGTACCTGCCTTGACGCGCTTTGCCACTGTATTGAAAGCTATTGGAGCACAACGGCAAACGACGAAAGTAAGGGCTATGCCGAAAAGGGAGTAAAGCTTTTCTTCGAGTTTCTCGACGAATATCTCGCTAATACCGAGAGGGGCAACCGCGGTATGCTTGAAGCCTCCTTTTACGGCGGAAAGGCGATTAATATTACGGGTACTACTGCGGCGCACGCGCTTTGCTATAATCTTACAATGAACTGTAACGTTGCTCACGGTCACAGCGTTGCGGCAGTGCTTCTTCATCAATGGGATTATATGCTTAATCATAACGAGCATGTTAACGATGCAAGGGGAAGGCAGTACGTTCTTGATACCTTTGAGCAGCTCGGACGTATTATGGGCGGAAAAAATGCAAGGGACGGATATAAGATTTTCGGAAATCTTTTAATTAAGCTCGGTATGAAGAGTATCGAGTTCGGCGACGATTTACTTTATGATTTTATCTTTAAGGTAAATACTAAAAAGCTCGGGACAAATCCGACGCTTCTTGACGGTAACGACGTTCTTGAATTATATAAGAGAGTAAAGGATTATGGAATATAAATACGAGCTTCACTGTCATACCTCCATGGTAAGTCAGTGCGGCAGGGTTGAGCCGAAGGACATAGTTAAAATGTACAGGGAAAAGGGCTATTCGGGAATTGTTGTAACCGAGCATTACAGCCCCCTGACCTTCGGCGGCACAGCTCGTTTCGCTCCGCAAAAGCATATTGATTTTTATCTTTCCTCGTACTATGAAATGAAAAAGTATGAGAGCGAGGATTTTTCGGTTATTCTCGGCATGGAGCTGAGGCACTATGCAACGGGCGCGGATTACCTTATTTACGGAGTTGAGCCCGAGTGGCTTAAAAAGCAGGGTAATTTAATGAGGCTTTGGGAAAAGCAGGTATATAAGCTTATGCATAAAGAGGGTTATCTCGTCTTTCAGGCGCATCCCTTCAGGTGGTACATAAGCAGATGTAATCCAAAATATATTGACGGAATTGAAGTGTATAACGGAAAGTGCAGCGACGCGGTTAATTTTAAGGCTCAGCAGTGGGCGCTTGAAACCGGAAAGCTTATATCCTCAGGCTCGGATTTCCATACTCCCGAACATCTTGCAAGGGGCGGAATAATAACAAAAGAGCCGATTAAAAACGGAAAGGATTTAATCCGCGTTTTAAAATCGGGCGAATACACAATAATAAAAAAATAATCCAAGGGGCACCCGTCGTAAAGAATGTCAGCCCAAAAATGGCATCTTTTACGCCATAACTTCATTAAAAATCACCATAAGGCGGCAAGCCTTATGGTGATTTTGTGCTTTGTTCTGACAAAAAATATGCTCATTTTTGGGTGCGAAGCAGTTTTGGCA
>JAFSZK010000053.1 GCA_017458975.1 Eubacterium sp.
CACGCTGAAATCCAAAAGTAAACAGATTTACAAAAATCACTTTTTTAAGTCCAAAAAGACGGACATATTGATTAGTCTTTAGTTATGATTTTTCAAATGTTATCATATATGATAACACAAATATCTTAAGCAGGTGATAGATACATATTGCGATATTACTAATGATTCTTGATTGTTGCAATATTTTGTGGTAAACTACAAAGGCTTCGAAGGGGCGACCTGAACAATGTCCTTTTCGTAGCAACCGGCGCGCTTATGAGCCCGACCTCAACGAAGCAGGGGCAGCCGATTCCGGGCATAGCCCACGCGGTACTTCTTGAAAGATAAAAAGAGCTGTAAGGCAACCCCTTACAGCTTTTTTACATTTTTTCTATTGTGTTTTGTACGATTCGGTCAGGGTCAAAGCCCTCGACGTCAAGCATTTCAGCCTTAATCAGTCTTGTTTTCGGTATACCCAAATACTTCTCGGCAAGCTCTTTTATATAGCCGAAGCTGTAATCGGATACATAGGGACCGCCCGCAGTCGTAACATAAATTAATTCTTTTGCTTTGCAGAGTCCGTGGGGCGTGCCGTCGCTTGCGTATTCGGATACAATGCCCGTAACGTATATGTTTTCGATATAGAGCTTCAGTATCGCGGGGAAGGACAAATCCCAGTAGGGCGCGGAGATTACGATAATATCCGCCGAAGCAAATTGCTTTGCGTAGTCAAACATCTTATTTGAGTAGTCGCCTTTTTCAATTAACTCGGTACGCTTTTCGAGTCTTTCGTTGCTTAACGGCTGCAGATTTTCGCCCGGAAGATACAGCTCGGTATATTCTCCTCCGAGCTTATCAAGCAGAGCTCTTGCGATTTTATCCGTGCGCGAGTCCTTGCGCACGCAGGAATTAATATAAAGTATCATATATTACCTCGTTTATTTATAGTATTTTTCACTTCCGCCGTAGCCGACAATCAGCTTGTTCTTTTTTGTTTTTTCAATAAAATTATTTAAGCGCTTTTCAAATTCGGCGGGGCGTTTTCTTGCGGCGTCAATATATGCCACGCGGATTCGTTTATACGGTTCGGCAAAGGACTGATAGTTTTTCCATGCATCCTTATCCTTTTTTATTTCTCTTAAAATATCCTCGGGAAAAACGAAGGGCGCGTTAATTAAATCCTTAACTTCCTCTTTTACCTTCGGATGAAGCATACCCTTTGAGTCAAGAAAAATCAGCCGTTCAATGTTCGGTCTTGAATAGGGGCTGCCCTTTTTTCTCGGAGTGAAATGCCGTATGTGATGAGTTTTATCAAGCGTTTTTGCCGTCGAGTCAATCCAGCCGAAGCAAAGCGCTTCCTCAACCGCGTCGTTGTAAATAACGCCCTCTTCGCCCGAGTCAACGGTAGGAAAGACGAACCATATTTCACTATCCTTTTCAAAGTTGTCGCAAAGCCATTTTCTCCACTCGTTTCGGTTTTTAGCGTAAAAGGTTTTTAAAAACTTCTTTTCAAGCTCGCTTTTCAGGTATTCGTAGCGGTCTTTCTTTTCGGCTTTTGAAAAATGAGCTTCGCGGCTTTGCTCCGGACAATCGGAATAGGCGAGCTTTTTATTAAATTGTTCGCTCGTAAGGTCAAAAACGCAGGAGTCCACCCGGTTAAAACAGTGATAATTACCGTCGTCCAGCGGAACGCCGAGCACCTTACCTCCGAAAATATCCTGCATTAAAAAGGCGGTGATTGAGCACTGCCCCTTGGTATTATTATCCTTGCTCCACTCGTTTCTCATTCGCGGCGCGCAGGTGTATTCACACCATATGTCTGACAGAAGGTCATAATAATCCCTCGGAGTCAGACCGCGCGAGTCCTTAATATCGGCGCCCGCCGCACCGAAAAAATTATAATCCTTCATATTTATTCCTTTTCAAACGGATAGACAAGCTTCATTTGTTTTCTGCACTCGTCCATAATTTTCATACACTCGCGCGTTGCTTTTTGCGGGACATAGTCGGATTCGGTTTTACCGTTTCTGATTTCCTGGGCTGCTCGTGTAAATTCGGTAAGGTAATCCGTTTTTCCTTTAAGCGTTTCCTTTTTGCCGTCAGCCTTAAGCGTTGCAAGTCTTGCCATATGGAACATAGGAACGCTGATTTCACCCTTTGTTCCCGCAATCTTACAACCCTCCTTAAGCTTTGAAAGCGACATTTCAAGAGTGCACTCAAAGCCCTCGTAAACGAGAGTTACGGTTTCGGCAATATCAATTCCGTTTCTTAAAGTGCCCGTGCATTTTATATCCTTAGGAGCGCCGAAAAGATTATAGCAGTAGGTTATCGGATAAATGCCGACGTCAAGCAGAGCGCCGCCCGCGGTTTCGGGAAGCAGAACGCGCGAGTTCTTACTCATCATAAGACCGGGGAAGGCGTAATCAATATGGACGCTTTTAATTTCACCTATGCGTTTTTCGTCAATCCAATTTTTAACGCCGAGCGCCATATCGGAAAACCACGTCCACATAGCCTCACAGAAATAAACGCCGTTTTCTCTTGAGGCTTCAAGCATTAAATCAACCTCTTTTACGCTGACGCCGACGGGCTTTTCACAGAGAACGGGAAAGCCCGCCTGCATAGCCTTTATTGAATATTCAAGGTGGGAGGTGTGGGGAGTTGCTATATATATCGCGTCAAAGTTTCCGCTTTTAAGCATTGTATCAAAGCTCTCAAATACCGCCGCGTGGTATCTGGAGGCAAACGCATTTGCCTTTTCGGCATTTCTTGAATAAACCGCGGTAATTTTGTGGTCGCCTTTTGTTATGCTGCGCGCGGTGCTTTTTGCAATATTGCCGCTTCCGACATACGCCCATTTAAAGCTGCTCATATAAATCCTCCGAAATTCAGTTTGTAAATACATTTTACTCTAAATAGTTCTGATTGTCAAAAAACCGCCCAAGGAGTTCCATGAGCGTTTTTGTTAGTTTATTGTTACCGTTCCCGAATCGGAGGCGATGTTAAGAGCGGCGACGAATTCGGAGGGGTTCGGCCTTATCTTCGTAGTGCCGAGGTCCGTTTTTGCAATTATAAGCACATTGTCAGCCCGTCCTATATTAATACTTCCGAGCTCGCATTCAATACGTCCGTCCTCATTAAGTGACAGAGTATTTACCTTAACGCTTCCGCATTCGGTTTCAACGTCGACTGTTTTTTTGATTTCGCCGACTGTTATGTCGGCGTATTCCGCTTTTGATTTAAGCCCTGCAAGCGACGTAATATTTAAGCTTCCGTGCTCGGTATCGGTTGTAAAGGTCGCCTTCGGGAAGGAAGCGGCTGTCAGCTTGCCGTAAGCGCTTTTAAAATAAAGCGAGCCGCCGTAGGCTTCGGGAAGCCTAATCAGGATTTCCGCCCTTTGGGTATTCTCGCCCGAAACACCGAATTTTGTTTTATCCTTGGTTTTAGCTTTTACATAAAGACGTCCGCCCGCGTTAAGGACTTTTACGTTTCTTTTATTCCCTTTGATTTGAAGGCGGGTTTTGGCGTCGGGGCTGTTTACAACCGTAACGTTAACATAATCCGACTCAAGCAATACCTCTTTAAAGTCAGTACTATAGCTTTCGTCAAAACAGATTTCATAGGGCTTGCCGCTTTTCTCAATTCGGTTATTAAGCCTTTTTCCGTTTTGCCAAACTATATAGGCAAACGCACTTGTCGTAACAACCGCAAAAATGCACATCAGCGCAAGCAGCAGGGTATATGGCTTTCGTCTTTTCATATTGACACCCTTTCGGTTTTGTTGAAGTTATTATACCATATACCCCAAAAAAGCGCAATATACATTACAAAAGCTATATTTTGTCTAAAAACAAAGACGCCTTTAAGGCGTCTGTTTAATGCTTTTATTTAAAATCCCAGAAGCCGGTTCCGGTTTCTGCGCTGTATTTTCTTTTTATTTCTCCGCCGCACACGGGTCTGAGTTCAATTTCGGCGGTATATAAAACGGTAGAGGATTTAATATGACCTGCGGCAACCTTGTGCGCTTCGCCCTCTTTATAAGCAAAAACCGCGTGGGTGTGGTGGTAGTATTTCATATCCCTGTCGGTTACAATATTGCCCGTCATTGAGGCAAGCTCAAGCATACCCGAAACCCTGCGCGTCTCAAATTCGCCCTTTTCGGGAATAAAGGTCTGGATTTCAGCTTCGCTGCAACCGCCGATACCGCTGAAAACAGCCGAGGTAATACCCTCTTTTTTGCATATGTCGATTATTCCGCTTATAATCTCGTCGCCCCTGTCAAAGCGAAGGTAATAGGTAGCGTCATATTTTCTGTAATCCATATCGTCACCTCGATGAAAAGTCTCTGCTTTTTAATTATATAATAAAAAGAGTAAAAAAACAATTATTATTTGTTGCACTGATAATATATGTTGTGTTAAAATGAACTTGAAATATAAATTATGGAGGAATTTTTATGATTTATCCGAAGATTGGCATAAGACCCGTAATCGACGGCCGCTGGGGCGGAGTAAGAGAAAGCCTTGAAGCGCAGACTATGGGTATGGCAAACGCAGCCAAAAAGCTTATTGAAGAGAATATCAAATATCCCGACTCAACGCCCGTTCAGTGTATTATCAGCGATACTACTATCGGCGGCGGAGCGGAAGCCGCAAAATGCGCTGAGCAGTTTGCGAAAGAAAACGTTGTTGCAACGCTCTCGGTAACGCCTTGCTGGTGCTACGGAAGCGAAACCTTTGATATGGACCCTCAGACCATTAAGGCGGTGTGGGGCTTTAACGGAACCGAAAGACCGGGAGCCGTTTATCTTGCGGCGGTTATGGCGGCATATGCCCAAAAGGGACTTCCCGCTTTTTCAATTTACGGACACGACGTACAGGACGCGACGGACAAGGAGATTCCCGCCGACGTAGCCGAAAAAATCCTGCGCTTTGCACGCTGTGCGGTAAGCGTGGGCTGGATGAAAAATAAGGCATACGTTAACTTCGGCGGTATCGCAATGGGTATTGCGGGAAGCTTCTGTAACGCGGAGATGTTCCAGAAATACTTTGGTATCCGCGCCGAGTGGGTTGATATGACCGAGCTTGTTCGCCGAATAACTCTTGAAATATATGACCGTGACGAGTATGAAAAGGCGCTTAAGTGGGTTAAGGAAAACTGTAAGGAGGGCTTTGACTGTAACGCGGGCAAAAACCTTCCCGAGATTATTACAAAATCCAAGGTTATCGCTCCCGATAAGGACTGGGAATTCATTGTTAAAATGACTATGATTATGCGCGATATTCTTTACGGAAATAAAAAGCTCGACGAAATGGGATGGCACGAGGAAGCGCTCGGCAAGAACGCTTTTGCGGGAGGCTTCCAGGGTCAGAGACAGTGGACCGACTGGCTGCCGAACGCTGATTTTACCGAGGCTATTATGGCGAGCACCTTTGACTGGAACGGAAGAAAGGCTCCGACGCCGTTTGCAACCGAAAACGACACCTTAAACGGAGTTGCAATGATGCTCGGAACTCTTGTTTCAAATACCGCTCCCTGCTTCCACGACGTAAGAACCTACTGGAGTCCCGAGGCTTGCGAAAGAGTTACGGGAGTTAAGCCCGACGGAGTTGCTTCAAAGGGCTTTATCCACCTTATAAATTCGGGCGCAACCGCGCTTGACGGAAGCGGCGCTTCAAAGAACAGCGAGGGCAAGGGCTGTATGAAGCCGTTCTGGGAAATGACCGACGCGGATATAAAGGCGTGTCTTGACGCAACCGATTGGTGCAGAGCGAATTATGAATATTTCAGAGGCGGCGGCTTTTCAAGTCACTTCCGTTGCAGAGCCGAAATGCCCGTTACAATGCTTCGGGTAAACGTTGTTGACGGAATAGGTCCCGTGCTTCAGCTTGCCGAGGGTTATACCGCCGACCTGCCCGACGAAATCCATAACGTTATAGATAAGAGAACCGACCCGACATGGCCGACAACATGGTTTGTTCCGATTCTTACGGGAAAGGGCGCGTTTAAGGACGTCTACGGCGTTATGGCAAACTGGGGCGCAAATCACGGAGTTACGGTTTACGGACACGTAGGCGCAGAGCTTATTACGCTTGCGTCAATGCTTCGTATCCCTGTAAATATGCATAACGTTGACGAGGGCAGAATTTTCCGACCGCATTCATGGGCGGCATTCGGAACCGAGGACACGCAGAGCGCGGATTACAGAGCGTGCAAAACCTACGGACCGTTATATAAATAAAAACAAAAGCCTTCCATTGGAAGGCTTTTTATTTTAAAACTGTAAAATTATTTCGCTTGTGTTTTTCCACTGCTCCTTGGGGGTGATTTTTGCGTTTCCGTCGCCCCTTTGTTCTCCGTATGAGCCGAAGTAAGCGTGGTTTGCGCCTTTAAGAATTATCTCCTCTCCGTACGCGTCGGCGTAGTCAACGCCTTTTATAAGTTTATCCTTATTCAGAATTTTGTCCTGATTACCGTAAATAAAGACTACGGGGAAGCGCACGTTTTCCATTTTTTTATCGGGATAGGAGGCAAGAAGGAAGAGAGCTGAAATGCTTTCGGGGTTATTATCGGCAAATCTTGACGCCGCAACACCGCCGAGAGAGTGACCCGCAAGAAAATACTTTTGATACCCGCCTTTGGCAATAATCTGAGCCGCGCGGTCGGTTCCGAAAAGCGCAAATTTAAGCGGCATTTTTAAAAGATAACAGTCAACGCCCTGAAGCGCAAGCGTTCTCATAAGCGGCGCGTATGCTCTTTCGTCAATATTTGCCCCGGGATAGAAAATCAAAGCGCTTTCATTTCCGACTCCGTCAAAAAAATAGTATTCCTTTTCCTCTTTTACCGTTATCGCACCGCGGGTAACAATATCGTTATTAATGTCAACCGCGCGGTAATATGTTTTGCCCCATACAACGGCAAGAGCAAGAACTACCGCCGCAACTACTCCGATAATTATTAAAACAATTCTTTTCTTTTTCATTTTCCACCTCGCGTTTATTATTCCTTTGCCGTGAACGGGTGTTCAAGGGTGAAGGAGCAGGAAGCCTCGGGGCAGAGTCTGCCGAATTCGCCCTTCAAGGCTTCGTTTATTTCCTGTGTTTTATCCGCTTTGTCAAAGGGTATTACCAAATCAAAATGTATCTCTTTTTTGCCGTCGTTATCGTTCAGTACAAAATCGTGAAACGTCAGCGCTTCGTCATATTCTTTTATGATACCCTGAACGAGAAGGCGGTATTTTTCGCTTTGCGTATCCGCCCGGTCAACGGGGTCGGTATGGATACATATTATAACGCCGAGCTCGCTTTGGATTTTCTTTTCGGCTTTATCTATTTCGTTGTGAACGGTAATAATATCAGTTGCGGCGTCAACCTCAGCGTCGGCTGAAGCGAGCTTTTTGTTTTCGCCGTAGGAGTGAATAACCAAATCGTGAACGCCGAGAACAATATCGCTTTCGGTAATGATTTGCTCAATCCTGTCGGTAAGCTCCTTTGAGGGCGGCTCGCCGAGCAGGGGCGAAATAACCTGTTTTAAAATTGACACTCCCGAAATAAAGATAAATGCCGAAACGCAGAGTCCGATTATACCGTCTATCTGTTTAAACCCTAAAGTGTGGGAAATAACGAGCGACACGATTGTTGACGCGGTTGCAACGCAGTCGTTAAGGCTGTCCTGTTTAACCGCTTTAAGATTGATATTTCCCGTAAGGGCGTAAAGACGGCTGTTAAAATACGCCATACCGAGCTTAACGAGAACGGTTAAGAGGAGAACGATTACATAAACCTCGCTGAATTTCAGCTCCTCGGGGCGAACAATCTTTATTACCGAGCTTTTTGCAAGCTCAAAGCATACGACAAAAATTGAAATCGCAACAACTAGCGCCGAGATATATTCCGCTCTGCCGTGTCCGAAGGGGTGCTCCTCGTCGTCCGGCTTGTCGGAAAGCCTTGTACCCGCAAGGGTAACTATATTTGACGCGCAGTCCGAAAGGTTGTTAGCCGCGTCGGCGGTAACGGATACTGAGCTCGTAAGCGAGCCGAGAATAAATTTTACCGCGCATAACAGCAGATTACAGATAATACCCGTAATTCCGCTTAGCTTTGTAAGGGCGCTTCGCATTTCGCCCTCGTTTTTATTTTTCTTAACAAGCCCTATCAGAAGCTTTGTCAATTAAATCACCTTAATTCAGAATAATGAGCTTACTAAATATACCGCGCCCGCTATGAGCCAGGCAACGCCGCATTGCATAATTACAACGCCCGTCGCCCACTTTGCGCCGAGCTCACGCTTTACGGCGGCTATTGTTGCAACGCAGGGGGTATAAAGAAGACAGAATACGAGAAGCGACGCCGCCGAGCGTACCGAAAGAACGCCGGTAAGAGCGGAAGTTCCGTTAAAGAGAACGGAAAGGGTTGAAACGACGCTCTCCTTTGCCATAAAGCCCGTTATGAGCGAGGTTGTAATTCTCCAGTCGCCGAAGCCTATCGGCGCAAAAATCGGAGCAATCCGTCCTGCAATTACGGCAAGCATACTGTCCCTTGAGTTGTTAACCATTTCAAGATGGAAGTTGAAGGTTGTTAAAAACCATATTACAATTGACGCAATGAATATTACGGTAAACGCGCGGGTAAGAAAGTCCTTTGACTTATCCCAGAGCAATCGAAGTATATTTTTTGCGCTCGGCATACGGTAATTAGGAAGCTCCATTACAAACGGTACCGCCTCGCCTTTGAAGGAGGTGTTCTTTGAAATAAGAGCTATGAGTATACCGACAAGTATTCCGAGTAAATAAAGACCAACCATTACAAGCGCGGCGTGCCCGGGGAAGAACAGCGCCGAGAACATTGCGTAAATCGGGAGCTTTGCCGAGCAGCTCATAAAGGGAATAAGCATAATTGTCATTTTTCTGTCTCTCTCGGAAGGAAGAGTACGGCAGGACATTACGCCGGGAACGCTGCAACCGAAGCCGATAAGCATCGGCACGATGCTCCTTCCCGAAAGCCCGAGACGGCGCAGTATTTTATCCATTACAAACGCGACGCGCGCCATATAGCCCGTATCCTCAAGAAGGGAGAGGAAGAAGAACAGCGTTACGATTATCGGAAGAAATACAACAACGCTTCCGACGCCCGTTATAATTCCTTTTGTTATAAGCGAGGCAACGACCTCGTTAGTGTTCCAGGCGGCGAGTCCCGCTTCAATCGCGCCGTTAAATAAGTCAATTCCTTTTTCAAGTATTTCCTGAAGATATTTACCGATAACCCCGAAGGTCAGCCAGAAAATCAAAGCCATAATAATTGCAAAGGACGGAAGCGCAGTAAACTTTCCGGTAAGGATTTTATCAATTTTACGGCTTCTTTCGCGCTCCTTGCTTTCGCCGGGCTTGACAACGCAGGCGTTTACAAGCTTTGTAATAAACGAAAAGCGCATATCCGCAATCGCAGCGCTTCTGTCAAGTCCGCGCTCCTGCTCCATCTGAACGATAATGTGCTCAACAAATTCCGCTTCGTTTTCGTCAAGACGCAGCGCCTGTTTGATTCTTTCGTCGCCCTCAACAAGCTTTGTTGCGGCAAATCTTACGGGGATTTCGGCAGCCCTTGCGTGGTCCTCAATAAGGTGCATAATACCGTGGAGACATCTGTGAACCGCACCGCCGTAGGCTTCCTCGTCGCAAAAGTCGTTTCTTCTCGGCTTTTCCTGATATTTGGCAATATGTACGGCGTGGCTTACAAGCTCGTCAACGCCCTCGTTTTTTGAAGCCGAAATCGGAACCACGGGTATGCCCAGGATATCCTCCATTTCGTTAATAAGAATTGATCCGCCGTTTCCCCGAACCTCGTCCATCATATTAAGCGCAAGCACCGTCGGAGTTTCAAGCTCCATCAGCTGCATTGTAAGATAAAGATTTCTTTCTATATTCGTAGCGTCAACAATATTAATTATACCTGTCGGCTTTTCGCCGATTATATACTGTCTTGAAACAATTTCCTCGCTTGTGTAGGGAGAAAGGGAGTATATACCCGGAAGGTCGACCACCTCGGTATTCTCATATCCCTTAATCTGTCCGCTCTTTCTGTCAACCGTAACGCCGGGGAAATTGCCGACGTGCTGGTTTGAGCCCGTGAGCTGATTAAAAAGAGTAGTCTTTCCGCAATTCTGATTTCCCGCAAGCGCAAAGGAGAGAATTTTATCCTCGGGGAGAGGGTTTTCCTCTTTCTTGATATGGTATTTACCGCCCTCGCCGAGGCCCGGATGCTCTTTGCGTGTGCGGTTGATTTGCTCTGTGTCCGTCTTTTTGGGCTCGGTTTTGCTTACCGTTATCTTTTCCGCGTCCGACAGGCGCAGGGTGAGCTCGTAGCCGTGAATGCGAAACTCGGCAGGGTCGCCCATGGGTGCAAATTTAACAAGCGTTATCTCCGCTCCGGGAATAACGCCCATATCGAGGAAGTGCTGTCTTAAAGCGCCCTCGCCTTCGACAATTTCAATTATACCTGTCTGTCCGATTTCAAGCTCGTTTAATTTCATCTTTTTTACCACATCAATATATATTAAGGCTTTTGTGTTGCTTATGTATAAAATTTATAAATTTTAACCGTGTCAATCTTTTTTACAATCCTGTATTTTACGTTTTTTTCGCCCGCGTAGTGCTTTTCAAGATACTGTCTTATACGCTCGGCGGGTTCTGCCTTTCCTTTGATTTCCCTATGGACAAAATAAACGTCATCTTTTAAGAGAGAAGAATACAGATTTTCGGAGCCGATAATTTTTTTACAGCATTGTTTATAATATGGATTTGAGAAATACGAACAACTGATGAGCAAAAAGTCTTGTTCGGATTCAATACGCTTATTTGTAAAAATGCTTTTTTCCTTAAAATTATTTTCAAACAAGTCGATTGTAAGGTCAAGCTCGTACTTGTTTTCGGGGTGTTCCGAGATATATTCGGACAACTTATAACGCGTGTCAGCCATGTCTTTAATATCCAGAACCGCAAGCTGCGAATACGTCAACAACATACACGCCGTTGCCGTGATTAACGAAAGCGAAACAACTATTCTTTTTTTGTTTGTTATGACGTTCTTAAATCGCGCTCGCACATCCTTGTAATCAAGAGAGTAAAGAAGAAAGAATATCGGCGAGGTCCATATAACATACTCCGCTCTGAACGGGAAGCGCCGATAGTACCAGAGATATACGTAAAACGCCGCTGCCAAACCGGCAAAAGTAAGGGGTAAAATCACTTTTTGCTTTTTGTTCAAAACGATATATATTATAAAAATCACAGCAGCTTCAATTACTATAACGCTTTTGTCGCTAAGTGTTGTGAAATTCTGCAAATCCGCCGAAATGCTTTTTTTCATAATCTGCGCAGCGTTTGAATGAGCGGAATAGTATTTGTCTGCGTTCAAGCGCATTTGTTTAAGGGTGTCGAGTGAAAACGCACCTTCGTCGTCGATAAAGCCGTCAGCAAGCATATCCAAATCGTTTTTATCAACGCCCAGTGCCCGATAGTCTTTTTCGAGCTCTTCAAAACGGGGAATGTCATAGTCCCATACCAAAGAACGCGCAGTATTATATTCTTTGTAGTATTTAAGCTCGGGATTTACCGCATAAACCGTATTTGACGCAACATAGAAAGAACAACATAAAACAAGCGTTGTAAAAAGGGCAACGGCACGCTTTGGCTCAAAAAGTCTTTTAAAAAAATCAGCTGCTTTAAAGCTTTTTGAGGAATCGTAAAGTGAAGTAATAAATACGAACGCACCGGCAAAGACGGCGCTCGGAATAAAAGAGTTGAAGCGGTACAGACTGCCGAGCAAAACAAAAAGCATACCGAAACAAACGCCGAAGGGATGCCGCCCTTTGATGAAGTGGATTATACACAGAAAGCCCGCGCTTGAAAGAAGAGCCGGCACCATTGTAAACGAAACGGAGGTGTAGTGCTCCGCGGCAAAAAGGCACACAACCAAAAATGAAATTGAAAGCGCCGTGTCAATCTTGAACTTGTCAAGAAAAACTCGCGTAACAGCGGTAAACGCCATTATTGAAAGCACAAGATGACAAACAACGTGAGCATTAATCGGATAAATAAGCTTGCCTATTGAAACAAGTGCTTTCATTAAGAAGTAATTTAAAAAAACCAGCCCGGGGCTGCCTCCCGATACAAACTTTGCTACAATATAATCATCGTCGTTTGAGGAGTAGTATATGCCGAAAACGCTTATTATGATAGCGGCAAGGACAAGGTTAAAGGATATTGCAATTATCGTTTTTTTAAAGCCTTCGCTTTTAAAAGCCTTCATAATTAACTCCTGACAAAATAATTAAAGTAATTATAACATATATTTTATATTCTTTCAACGGATTAAATATATTCTTGACAAAACGGGAATAATTCTGTATTGTAGTATTACTTTGCTAATAAAAGAGGAAACACTATGGTTTATAATACAATTCTTGACGCAATCGGTCATACGCCGATGATAAGACTTAACAAGCTTGTTCCCGAGGACGCGGCGCAGGTTTTAGTTAAGTACGAGGGCGTAAACATAGGCGGCTCAATTAAAACAAGAACCGCGTATAATATGCTCAAAACCGCAAGGGAAAATGGAAGAATTAACGAAAACTCAATTATCGTTGAGCCCACAAGCGGAAACCAGGGAATCGGCATTGCGCTTGTCGGCGCGGTAATGGGATATAAGGTCAGAATAATTATGCCCGACTCGGTAAGCGAGGAAAGAAGAAAAATTATCAAAAACTACGGGGCTGAGGTTATTTTAATTCACGACGGCGGCGATATCGGAAAATGTATTGCCGAGTGTATCGAGCTTGCCGAAAAGATGAAAAAAGAAGACGAAAACGTTTTTGTTCCGTCCCAGTTTGATAATCCCGATAACCCCAAGGCGCATATCTATTATACCGCAACCGAAATTCTTGAGCAGGTAAATTGCGATATAGACGGCTTTTGCAGCGGAGTGGGCACGGGCGGTACGATTAGCGGAATCGGAATGGTGCTTAAAAGACAGAACCCTGCAATAAAAATCTGGGCTGTCGAGCCCGAGGACGCGGCAATCCTCAGCGGCGGCGCCGTGGGAACACATCTTCAGATGGGTATCGGAGACGGACTGATTCCCGAAAATCTCAATACAAAAATCTATGATAATATCTGTGTTATTTCTGACAGGGAAGCTATTGAAACCGCAAGACGGCTTGCAAGCGAGGAGGGAATAATGTGCGGAATTTCAAGCGGCTCAAACGTTGCCGCGGCAATTAAGCTTGCCAAAAGGCTCGGAAAGGGTAAGACCGTCGTAACCGTTCTTCCCGACACGGGAGAAAGATATTTTTCAACGGTTTTATTTGAATAATATTGTAGAATTATAATTATTTTGCTATAATAAAACGGTACTGACAAATAGTCGGTACCGTTTTAAGAATTATTTTAAGCTTTTGAGAAATTGCTTTTATCCACTCCGCAAAGGGGACAGCACCAATCGTCGGGGATTTCCTCAAACGGTGTGCCGGGAGCAATTCCGCTGTCGGGGTCGCCTACTGCGGGGTCATAAACATAACCGCAGATATCGCATACGTATTTATCCATTATTTCACCTCCGATATATTAATCTTCATTTGCTTCTTCAAGTCTTTCGCCAACGGGCTTGTAATCGCCTTTAGCGACTGTCTTTGTTGCCTTTGCAACGGATTTTGCGGCGTCGCCCATAATTTTTCTTAAGGTTTTCTTCGTATCGGCGTCGATTGATTTCCAAGCCGCAACAAGACCTTTGAGCGATTCGCGGGGATTGCTTTTAACGTCAAGTAGCCCCTTTTGACCTATTCCTTCAAATACCGTGCCTACTGCGTCGCCGAGGATTTTGCTGTCCTCGTCACTGATGTTTGATACTATATCCTGGAAAACAAGGTCGGATACCTTGCTCTGAGTTCCGAGCTCGTCGCATTCAATAAGATGTTCATCCCTGAACTGCCAGGAAAGCAAATCGTGCTGTAAAGCGCCGGTTTTACGGTTACTCTTAATAATTCTGTACTTATCGTCGTGTGAAAGCATCATACCGATAAAAGAACCTTCGGGAATGAGGTGAACGTATTTGGGAAGGATTTCCTTAAACGCGTCGCTTTCAAGATAATCGTAATTAGCAAAGCCGGGACCGTCGTTATTATAAACGCGCTTAATACGGTCTCTTACCTCTTTATCGGAATATATAGCGGCGTAGTTTGCAACGTAACCGCCCTTTGAGTGGCCGCATACGATGATGTCGCCGTCAAACTTATCGCAAACCTCTTTAAGATAGTCGGTTGCAAGCTTATGGGACGGAATACCGTCCTCGGCGAGCATATCAACGTCTTCCTTCCAGCCCGTAAGCGTGTCGTCGGTACCTCTGAAAATAACAACTATATCTCCGTTTGGAAGAAGGAACGTGCCCGCGTCAAACTGAACCGCGGGAGAGGTCTGGAAAAACTCTCTGCAGCCGACAACCTTCATCTCTTTAAAACGGCGCTTTTTTGCCATTGTCATAAGAAGGACGCTGATTTCCTTAACAAGAACAAGACCGACGGGCTTGTGCTCGTTGCCCCTTAACGCAAAAAGCTTGTTACACGCCTCGTCAAAGGGTACGGGCTCGTCGTCAAGGCTTGAGCTTACAACCAAATCAAGGGGCATATAAAAGCTGCAGCACATTGCAACATTATCCGAATCCGTAAACGGTTTGTTTTTAAACGAAATACTGCCGTACTGCTCTACATAGGTTTGTACGTTTGCCATACTTATCCCTCCGTAATTAATTATTATATACAAATGTCCAATTACATTATATATTGAAATACATATAATTGTCAACTGCTTAATTGTGTAATAATCCACTGAAGAACAGGGTGATATTATGAGTGATTTATCAAGAAACAATCATAGACAACGAACAAGAGATACTTATCTTGACGCCGGAGCTGACGCATTTCAGGACCATAATCTTCTTGAAATGCTTTTGTTCTATGCTATTCCCCGAAAGGACGTCAAACCGATTGCCTATTCCCTTATTAACAGCTTCGGCTCGCTTGAAAACGTATTTAAAGCCGATATAGAGGATTTAAAGGACGTTGAGGGTGTCGGCGAAAATACGCCAATCCTTATTAAGCTTGTGAGCGATTTGAATAAACGCTGTTTTGAAAACC
Organism: Eubacterium sp.; assembly: GCA_017458975.1. GTDB lineage: Bacteria > Bacillota > Clostridia > Oscillospirales > Acutalibacteraceae > Eubacterium_R. The sequence continues at coordinate 15,160 of JAFSZK010000053.1, forward strand.
GGAATAAGAATACGGCAAGGTTTGTTGATTTTAACGAGTATAAATCTTTTATCGGAAATTTGTTCGTTAACGCAAATAACGAAAAGTTTTTGGTTATAACCCTTACAAGCTCAAGAAAGCTGATTAACCGTTATTTTATATCCGAAGGAACGCCGAATCACGCGGAGATTGACCCTAAGAGGATTGTAAAATATGTACTTAGCGATAACGCGGTTAACGTTATTGTGGCTCATAACCACCCGCAAAGCGCATATACTCCGTCAAACGCGGATTTAAGGTTTACAAAAAAGCTCTACACGCTGCTTAATACTATGGGAATACGCCTTGTTGACCATGTTATAGTCGGCGAAAACGGAATTATATCCCTTGCTAACGACACAAGGTATCTTGCCTGTTTTAATCTGAATTTTTAAGCTATCTGATTTTCAGAGTTTTGAGATACGCTTTGTGCTCGTCGGGTACCCGATAGCTTTCCGAGGCCTTTTGGATTGATTTATTGTGAACCCATTTGTCAAGTTGCTTTGCTTCAAAAATCGGAATAATGCTGTCGTATTGTTTTGCAAGCGCAGTTGCAAGATACCACGCGAGCATCATATTTATATAATATTCGTCCGACTTGATTTTGCATACTCTTTCGGTATATTTAATATCGAATTTATCATCAAGAAAATATCTCATAAGACAAAGCACCCCGAAGCGTACTGTGTAGGTGTGCTTTGATTTTATCCATTTGTCAATATGGGGCAAAAGTCTTTCGGGCTCCTTTTTAAACGGCTTTGGAGAAAGCTGGTCGCAGGTTGCCCAATTATCAATATACGGCAAAAACGCTTCAACATAACCAAGGCACTCGTCAAAGTCCCTGATTTGTGAAAGCAAAAGAGAGTGTAGCTGGTTTTCATCAAAGTATTTATGCGCAAGGGAATTGAGAAATGATTTGTATTCGCCCGAGCGATAAAGCTCTTTTGCAAGAGCTCTGATATCGGGAGTCCGGACTCCGATAAACAATGAAGAATCAATCCCCGGAGTAAGCTTTGACTGAAACGCGGCATACTCCTCGTCTTTTAACTTAAATAATCGCTTTTGTATATCCGTCATAATATCCCTCCGCTCTCTTTTTCCATTTTACCAAAGAGTATAATTAATTTCAATAATATAAAAAACGATATTATTTTCAAAAAATATAAATTTTCTCTTGATAATTCTTTTAAGATATGTTATATTATCTCTTGCAAAAGACATAGAGGTATAGTGTAACGGTAACACTCCGGACTCTGACTCCGTCATTTAAGGTTCGAATCCTTATACCTCTGCCAAAGAGGAACAGGCATCCAAACGGATGCCTGTTTTTCTTTTCCAAAAGAAATTAAGGATTCGAAGAATCCTTATTACGGGTTTAAAATGGCTTTAAACCCGTAACAACGTTCTGTCAAGTCTTTAAGGTGGAGATTTGCAAAGCAAATACTACCGCGACTTGACAGGTTGTTGTACCTCTGCCACCATAGAACGACCACTTTGATACAAGTGGTCGTTTTTCTTTGGTTTTGGCTCTATTATTAGGTTTCAAGCGTTTCCGCTTCGTAAACCGACTGTTAAAAAGTGTACTTTTGCGAGACTTATTCCCTTATTCTTGCTGTTTTTGATCTTGAGAATTGCACACCGTGAAAACTCGGTACACTCCGTGAAAAATAAAACGGAGAAACAATTCTCCGTTTAAACTATGTATCATAAGTCCACAACATTCCAATTATTATCAAACCATTGCCTTTGTGTAAGCCAATAATCAGCTGCCCGAACGGCATGTTCTTTGAAATTAATGAAATCAATGTTTGTTGGGTATATTCTTCCGCCTGTGTATTGATCAGAAAAAACATACATTCCATGCCATCCGTTTGTAGGATGTTCCGTCGTTCCGCCATTTACCATGCTTATAAATTTTGGTAGTCTAAGAAAATCGCCATCAAGAACAATTATAGTACTCCAAAAATAAGATGCCATCGCTTGGAGCGAAGGTTCTCTATCTCTTGTTACACGATCTCGAATGCTAGTCTTGCTTTGAATACATCCGTAACAAAACTTTCTTCCGTCATCAAGCTGTATAACAGCATACAGATCAAAAATGCTCGCATTAATTTGTTCTTTCAGCCAACTTATATCTCGCGGTTCGTTTGAAAGTTCTTCCGCCTTTATTAAAAGGTTTAAGTCTCTTTGTAATATGATTTCAATTCCAGTTCCACTCAATGCTGAAGTAGCCAGTATTTTTATCATTTCTTCAAACGCATGTCCGCTGGATTTTTTCCAGCTTTGATCTGCACTAATAACCTTAGAAACAATATCCGCATTATCAATACCGCTTTTGCGATGAATATGAACCTCGTAAACGGCTTTCCAAACTGTTGACGCCTTTTCTTCAGGAAAGACTCTCAGCGCATTAATTGTAGCTTGTTTGATTGCTTCTTTTTGAGCTTCTGTTTCTATCTTGCGGAGCTTTTCTTCACTAACAACACCATTACGAGATGTTGCAGCATTTTCATCATATAGCCGTTGCTTTTCTGAAATATAGACTCGATTATAGGTTTCTCTACAATTATCTTTAACAGGCATTATTTAACCCTCCGAGTATTTCTGCGATTTGTTTGCCCCAAGCATAAGCTAGAAGAGGGGGAACAGCGTCACCAATTTGCTCATACTTATCTTGAATATTATTATGTAAATGAGGTGTGAGATAGGGTCCACCACGAAAATCATAAGAATCCGGAAAAGATTGGAGTCTCGCACACTCCCGCACAGTAAGTGCCCTATCGTAAATTGGATGCACAAACTCGTCAAGACAATGGCTTGTGACAGTCGGTGATGGTTCACTCTCAATCAAACGGTAATTTCGCTTAATGAACATTTTTTTCGGTAGTATTCGGTCTTTTTGAAGTTGTTGCCGTTCTGCCCCCGTATACCTATCAAATAGATCTTTGAGGCTTTCGCCCGGTTTAAGTAGTGCAAATCTTTTTAGGGTATAGCTTCTGTGCTTCATTGGATGATGATATGTAATACTATCTTTATGAGGAAGCTTCCAAAAAATGTCATTTTTCATTAGTAGAGAAAAAGCACTGTCGTCACCTGTATATTCTGTTTCGTCTTTATTCGAGTTTGGTATAACATTTGGAAGTCCTGCAAACGCTTCTGCAACAGAGATTTCAGATTTTGAATTTGGCTTTGGTGCAGAAAGCTTTGTGTTAGAATCTTTACACGCCAATATAAAATACCGTTTTCTTCTCTGCGGTACACCAAAATCCGTAGCAGACAGTGATATTTCAATATAATTTGAATATCCGGCGTTGCATAGTTCATTTTTAAGAACATCAATAACAAGCGTTTTATTGTTTTTTTCTGTTGTTTTTGTTGTTATTGCAGGCACATTTTCAAATAATATCATTTTAGCGTTGACAATACTAGCTATACGAATTCCCTCTCGAAATAAGAATTGCCTATCATCATAAAACGAACGAGAAGTATTGCCTGCTGTTGAGAAAGTTTCACAGGGCATGCCTGATGTTACTAGATCAACACCGTCTTTTGGTATATATGGTAAAATTTGTTCAGCAGAAACCTTGCGAATATCTGATTGTATCACATGCACATCGGGATGATTAGCAGAATAGGTATCAACGCAACTTTGTATGTATTCAATAGCAACTAATGTTGTAAATCCTGCCGCCTTTAATCCTGTACATATTCCACCAGGACCAGAAAAACAATCAATATGAGTTAACATGTTCTTTTCCCCTTTATATATTAAAGGTATTTTAACATATTTGAAATTATTTATCAATCATTTAATTGTTTAATATAATAAGGGTCACATTTTGAACAAGGGGTCACATTGTATCAATTATAGTGCGGACAGGCAAAAAGAGGACTATCCCGTAGGATAGTCCTTGTTTTTTGCTCAACAACCACGCAAACGCCGTAATAAAGCCAAAACCCGCCTGCCAAAGCAGACGTATTTTTCCGTTTTAAGTGACTTCCCAGTGACTTTTTGTTTTAAGCTCCGTTTTATACCAGTGCTTTTTATCAAATACATAAGTCGCGAGAATAACTATTTTTAATTTGTCGACCACCAATTTTCAATAATTTATGTCTTTTTTGTCGATTTCTTGTACATTTTTGTAAATTGCATTGACTCAATTTGTTTTTGTTACTACTATAAAAGTGTTGAACTTGAAATAATTCTGTGCTAATATTTATTTGTGGTATTATAATTATTAGGAGGAAAAAATTTTGCCAGTTCAAGTTGTTGATTTGTTCTGTGGTGTTGGTGGACTAACACATGGATTAATTAATTCGGGATTAAATGTTACTGACGGGTTTGATATTGACGGGACCTGTAAATATTCATATGAGCACAATAACACAAGTGATTTTCATCAAGAAAACATTAGAGAAATGACAGGCAATGAAATTATAGAATGCTATAATCCTGATGTAGTGCGTGTACTGGTCGGGTGTGCCCCATGTCAACCTTTTTCGCAAATGAGATTCAAGATGGGTAACGGTAATCAAGAAGATGAAAAATATAATCTTTTAACTGAATTTTCTCGTATGATTGAAGCAGTTCATCCCACTGTTGTATCCATGGAAAATGTTCCTCAAATTCGTGACACAAATATTTATAAGGAGTTTCTTGAAACCCTTGAAAACTTGGGTTATTCGATTTCGGCAAATGTTGTGTTTTGCCCAGATTACGGGATTTCGCAAACAAGGAGAAGATTTGTGCTACTGGCTTCGCTTTTGGGAGATATTAAACTAATTGAACCCACACATAAAAACGAACATATTACAATAAGAGATGTAATTGAGGATCTTACTGAGATTAGCGCTGGTGAATTTGACCCCAACGATCCCTTACATAGAGCCGCTAGATTATCCGAAAAAAACATTCAGCGTATTCAAGCGTCAATACCTGGCGGTACGTGGTTAGATTGGCCAGAAGAACTTAGATGTAATTGCCATAAAAAAGATAGCGGAAAAACGTATAGTTCGGTATATGGGCGTCTTTCTTGGGATCAAATTGGTCCAACAATAACAACACAATTTTATGCATATGGAACAGGTCGACACGGACATCCTGAACAAGATCGTGGATTATCATTAAGAGAAGGCGCCTTGTTGCAAACATTTCCAGTTGATTATGATTTTATTGATCCTGAGGTTCCTTTTTGTTTTAGGGATATTGCAAGACATATCGGAAATGCTGTTCCGGTCAGATTAGGTGAAATAATTGGGCAATCAATTATTGAACATTTAAACAATAACAACATTGAGGTGTAACATGAGTGTAGATTACAAGTTAATGGTAAGCCCTCGTATGCTTGAATTATTAAGCAAAGATCTCTATACAAATATGTATTTTGTTTTGGCAGAATTAATTGCAAATGCGTACGATGCTGATGCTGAAAATGTGTATGTTTTCATTGATGATAATGAAATTCGCGTGGAAGACGATGGAAACGGAATGTCTTCAGAGAACTTAATCCAAAATTATTTAATTATAGGAAGCGAATCAAGAGACAGTGAATCAAACGCCAGAACATCTTCAAAGAAACGGTTGAAAATGGGAAGAAAGGGTGTTGGAAAGTTAGCTGCATTATCAATTTCAAACGGATTTAAATTAATAACTGTACAAAACTCTGAACGCATCGGATTATTCATTCCTCATCGCATAGAACACGATGATGAAGTATTAAAAATTCTTAACGATGATGAATATGAGTTGAAAAAAATATCAACAAATGGCACTGCAGTAATAATGGAAAATCCGAAAATAAATATTCCAAAACTGCAGAGTACAGTCAATAGAAATCTTGCAAAGATTTTCCCTAATGATATTAAAGACTTTAATATTCACATTATCTTTAAAGGACAAGAGAGCATACTCGTCCCTGATGAAAAAGATGTAATACAAAGACTCGCAACATTTATATCTATTGGAAATGAAAAAGCATACTTGTTTGATTCATTACCAAAAGAAAGCAATTTACAAACCAACCATATTGATGCTATTGAAACCACAATAAATATGCAAAACAATGATGGCAAGTATGTGGACATAACGGTTCGTATTTATGGTTGGATTGGAACATATAAAACATCAAGGGGAATGAAAAAAGAAATAAATGAGTTCTCCGACAACTATTTAGCAATTTTCGCACACAATAAAATGGGATTAAGAAATGTTCTGCAAATAGTTAGTAAAAACAGGGTTTATGAAAGCTATATTGTAGGAAATCTTTATATTGATGCTTTTGAGGCATCTAACTTCCCAGATATGGCTGGAACAAATAGACAAGGCTATAATGAAAATGATCCTAGATGGGAGTGCGCTATTTCTCATATTAGAGATCTTACTGATGAAATAGTAAAAATGCACGGTCAATTTGCTTCTCTTGAAAAGGTGGAAAAAGAAAAAGCTAAACAAAAGGAAAAAGAACAAAAAGAACTTGAATTAAAGAAAACATTAGAAGAAACCAAGAAGCAAATTACTAATAACTTAACAAACAAATTAAGTGTTAATGACTCTAGTGAATCAATCAAAGATGCTGTAGAAGAAGAATTAAATGCAATGACTTCTGTTCTTGGTCTAAAAACAACTGTAGACGCAAACAAGAAGAAGATTATGATAAGTCAGACGTTCAATGATAAATTCGTTTCAGATGTCATTTATAATATGTTATTATTCAATAATGTGCCTAAAGAAGATGTTATTTATTCTAATGGTTCCGACCCTGAAACAAACTTACCAGAAAAAGACATATATGGATATTTGCAAAAATTCTTCATTAATAGCGCATCAAATCAAATGATCTATGTTCTTTTTGTTACAAGTAAAAATGTTGTAGATGTAGACCCAAAGCATCCATCTGTTAGTTGGGGAGAACTGATGGAAATAGGAGCGGCTTGGGTAACAAGAAAAGACCATTGGATATTTAACATCGACGATTTTAAACCAGAAAAGCCACTAAATGTTGAAGACAAGTGGGTTTCAATTTATACTATTACTGATGAAAGTGGTAATAAGTCTATTTCATTATCAGAACCTATGGTGAATAGTTTTTGCAATAAAATAATTAGCACTTGCAGTGACTGTGGATATACCCCGAAACCGTTTGAAGCAAATAAAAACAAATTAATCAAAGATTATATTACCCTTTATAATGGATAATTAATTTCTGATATAATTTTTCCAATTGAAATATCATATTTAAATCTATCACGGAGAATTCTTTGAAGACTGTCGACATCAATTGAGTTATCAGGTTTTAAGTAACTGACTATTACCGATGTGACATCAAACACCGTTTTAGTATCATCAAGTGGTATTTTAATGGCATAACTTGCGTTATTTATTTTCAAGTTAATATAGTAACTCATATTATCACTCCTCACAAGTATGATACTATATTTAAAACAAAAAACATGTCGATTGTAGTATTAGAACAGCCCCGTAGCACAGGGCTGTTCATTTTTACGCCATACGGGACAGTTCTTCTTTTTCGTCGCGTAGTCGGTACAGAACGTATGCCTTAGCAGATACGGCTCAAGGTCGGGAGCCGGGCCGTGATATTCTCAAGCGGCGGCTCGCAGTCCCGGGTTTTTATTTTGTTTTAACGGTAATGGCTTTTGCATAGTCGGAATACATTTTTGTTTTCTTTCCGTCAACAATAACTGTCTTATAAGAACGTATTTTTATATAGTATTTTTTGTTTTTCTTAAGATTTTTAATGGTCTTTGTTTTATTTGTGCTGGCTAAATTATACGTTTTAACCTTTTTTATAAAGCCTTTGTTTTCGGATACAATGATTTGGTATCCGCTTACGGAGGAGTCTTTTTTCAACGTAAGCTTTATTTTTCCTTTGCTTGGCTTTGCAGACACGGGAACGGGAGCCTTGGGTTTAATATAGAAGTAAAGCGTTTTGTCGCCGCTGTAAAAATCATTAAATGATACTATGGCTTTATACTGACCGACGTTTTTTAGGTTTGTGACTGACTTGTTGTTTGCGCGGGAGTAAATTTTAACGGTATAATTTGAAACGCCGATAGCGTTATTCGAGGTGTCCTTTGCAATTACAGTAGGCGTTTTTATAGATTTACCCGAATATACTAATGATGAGCAAGCAAGTCTTACCGAAGCAATTTTATTGATTACCTTTTTTGATTTTGTTTTTTTGCATCTTGAACATTTAACGGTTTTCTCGCCGTTGTTAATAAAGGTTGCGGGAGTTACCGTTGTAAAATAATTATGGCCGAGTGGTTCAATATAATCCGTGTTGTAAATATCGGAACATTCGTCACAGACAAGGGTTGTATAGCCGGATGATGTGCATGTGGGATTGGTTTTGCTTTTAAAAGAATATGAGTGACCGCTTGTTTCAATAATATCGGTTTTTGTTTTCTTACAAATAAGACACTTATATTTTATATAACCGTTTTCGGTACAGGTCGCTTCGGCCTTTTCAACAACTGTCATATTATGACCCGTGGGCGGAGTGTAATTACCGTGAGTGGTTTCATCACATCTCGAGCATTTATAAATTGTATATCCTTGTTCTTCACAGCCCGAGGGGATTATGCCGTAGGGTTGCATATTATGACCGAGTGCGTCGGTATAGTCGTCCTTATATTCGATTCCGCAAACGCCGCATTTATATTGAGTATAACCCTGTTCAAGGCATGTGGGTGCCACAACTGTTCCTTTATAGTCGTGGTTTCCGGACGTTATATTGTAATCCGTATCGCTTGTATGAAGTGCGGAAAAGGTGATTTTTAGATTGTTCAGTTTATTGTTTTTTACATAAGCCTCAGCAGTTGAGCCGCTGAAACCGTACATAGTTATATTGTAATTAACAATACCGCCGCAAAAATCAAAGGGAAGAGAAAATTCACATTCCGGATTAAGAATAGTAATTGTTGAAATTCCCGGTTGAACAAATTCGGCTATGCTTTTTGCGGTCTTTACGCTTTTAGGTAAAACAAGATTCGGGATAATCAAGTCCGTGAAGGTGCAGGGGCTTATGGTTTCCACTTCGTTAAAATCTATGTTGTTGAGATTTGACGCACGGAAAGAGTAAGGGGCAAGAGTTTTTACGCCGTTGGGAATTCTGTATGTTTTTTCCGACCTTCCTGAAGGGAAACAGTACATAGTTGTTTTATCTTTACTGTAAAGAACATTGTTTTCAACACAGAAGGTTTCGTTATCGGGAGAAACGCTGATTTCCTTAAGTGAATTACAGTTAAAGCCCGAAGTGAATTTAGCTCCCATATTTGCGCCGATGTGAAGTTTTTCATATGAATCGGTAGTTAAGAGGAAGTTTCCGCCCTCGTCCGTAAGGCTGTCGGGAAGAATAAATTCTTTTATACCGCTGCCTACAAATGCGTTTTCACGGATTATTTTAAGGCCTTCGGGAAATACGATATGTTTAATTTTAGGATAAGTGTATAGTTGCTGAGGGTAGAAAATCTGATGGTAACGAAACGCGTAGCTGTCGATTTCAACTACGTCGTCCTTAATTACAAATGTTTCGGTCTGATAGTTTTCAGGGCAGAAGCATAGCTTTGTACCGCTTTTGTCATAGATGACTCCGTCAACGGAGCGGTAGTTTTTATTGTTTTCATCGACGCGATAGTATTCACATGCAATACATGCATAAAACGCGCCGACATTAATATGGCTTACCGAAGCGGGGAAATGTATTTCTTTTATGCTTTGATTCATGTAAAAGCATTGATTGCCTATTTCAACAACCGGTTTTTCGTCAACCTTTCCCGGAACATTAACCGTTTCATCGGCGCCGAGATATTTTATTAATTTAATGCTGCTTTCGGTTGAATCAAAGTATTTATAGGTATAAAGCCCGTCGGCTGTAGTGAATTCGCCCGAAGCGGCGCTTACGCTGAAAGGCATAGTTGAAATAATAAGAATTAATGCTAAAATTACAGCTGTTATTTTCTTCATAAAGACATGAAAACCCCTTTACTATTTGTTACAAAATTAAATATATCATATGTTTTTGTGTTTGTAAAATAAAAAACCCCATTTAATTATAATGTTTTTTTCACAAAAAGCTATTAGCCGGCAGCATAAAATATTTTTATTTGAATAATTGTTTACAAAAAAGTAGTTATTTATTATAATTTAAATATCAAATGTATAAAAGGTTTAATTATGAGTAACAAATGTCCTAAATGCTCAGGAAATATTCCTGAGGGAGCCTCATTTTGTTTGCATTGCTTTAGCTTAATAAACGAAAAACAGCCACCAGAACAAGGCGCCCCCCGTCGTAAAAAAGCGGGGCTGCTTGTAAGCCTTGCCGCGGTAGTTTTAATAGCGGTTGTTGTTTGTTCAATACTGATTTTCAACAAAAACAAGAACGAAGAAAAGCCTTTAAACTCTTCAAGCGTAACGACGGCTCAGACACAACGGATTTCTCAGACCGAAACGAACCCCGTTGCAACCGAAAAGCCTTTAAGCACAACGGTTTCAACTACTAAAGAGCGGCAGAGCGAAAACGAAATAAACCAAACGCAGCAAACATCTGAGAAAACGGTTAAAGAAACCGAAAAAAGCACTGTGGCAAATCCGAAGACTACCAAACAGGCCTCGCGTAAAATTGTTATTAAGAACGGTAGGCTTATATCCTATCCCGCCGGCTTAAAGAATTCGTCTTATACAATTCCTTACGATGTTAAAAGTATAGAGAAGGATGCTTTTAAAGGGAACAAATATCTGAAAAAAATAAAATTCAGTAAAAGAGAAACACTTAATTGTGATTGGAATAATTTGTTCAGATGTCTGCCTAATCTTGATACAATTTATATTTACGCAGGAACTAATGCCGATACAGAGGGAATGCAATATTTTTCAGGAGAAATAGTTTACTATGATTAAGAAAAAGATAACCGAGGATTTACTCGAGGAATTAAAACAGGAAAACACCGACATAAAGGAATACATAACTGAAAACTCTAATTCTTTCATACAAGTTAATTTAAGAGAGTTCTGGAACGGTCTTTTTGAAAAATCAGGAAAAACCAAGGCGGATGTTGTAAATAATTCCGACGTATCATATATCTATTTTTATGAGATTTTACAAGGTAAAAAGGTGCCGACTAAGGATAAAATAGTAAGGCTGATATTAGCAATGGGGCTGGAGCTTGAGGATTGTCAAAAAGCGCTTAAATACTGTAATCAGTCCCTTCTTTATCCTCGAATTAAGCGCGACAGCTATATTATTTATGCTATTGAGCATAAGATTTCCGTTTATAAGACGCAGGAAATGCTTATTGAGGCGGGAGAGCCGGAGTTAAAATGAGTGAATTAAAGGAATATATTGAAAAAGCGCTTGAAAAAGAATACAAAAAAATAGGCGTAATCAGCGAAACTCCTGTAAATACTATTACTGTTTACGGGCACACAGAAAGCGGAAACAGGCTTGTTTTAATCCGTTCGGGCTACCGTAACGATGAGGTTTTCAGAAAGCTTAAGTCGATAAATACAGGCGGACTTATGCCGATTATTTATGAGGTATGCAGCGAAGAGGACTTTCTTTATGTTCTTGAAGAATACATAGACGGAAGGTCGCTTACGGATTATCTTAGCGGGGAGTGCGATTATACCGAAAGAGAGCTTTATAAATTCCTGGTTGATATATGCGCGGCGCTTGAAATTATACACGGGCTCGGTATTGTTCACCGTGATATCAAGCCGGAAAATATTATTATAAGCAAGGGAAAAGCATGTCTTATTGACTTTTCAGTATCAAGAATAATAAACTACAGCCAGAAAGATACCGTAAATCTCGGAACGGCGGGCTATGCGGCGCCTGAGCAGTACGGAATAAGCGAAAGTCAGCCGTCAAGTGATATTTACGCGTTCGGAGTTCTTGCCAATATTTTGCTTACGGGTGAGCACCCTACAACAAAAATCCCCTCGGGAAAAATCGGAAGGATAATAAGAAAGTGTACCGATATCCAGATTTCAAAGCGATATCAGTCAGCCGGGGAACTGAAAAAGCAATTAATAAAATTATAACCCTTTTAGACAGATTTGTCGCAAGGGTTTTATTTTTTTGTTAATAATTTATTAAAATATATGCTCTCGGCGTATATCATTAAGGCTTTTCATTATTTATAATTTAAATAACAATATCTTATAAGGTGACAATATGAAAAACAAAAGAAAAAGAATTATATCATTATTCCTTTCGCTGATATTACTTTTAAGCTCGGTTACAATATCGGGCTTATCGGTATTTGCGGAAGATTTAACCTCCGGCTCCTGCGGGGATAACGTTACGTATTCGTTTAATTCCTCAACGGGCACATTAACGATTAGCGGCGAAGGTCCCATGACGGATTACGGTTTTTCTTCATCGCCCTTTTATAACAATTCTTCAATTATTAATGTTACTATTCAAAGCGGTGTAACAAGCATAGGCAAGAGCACGTTTTGTTACTGCAAAGGTCTAACAAGCGTAACAATCCCGGGTAGCGTAACAAGTATAGGTAGCTCTGCGTTTTTCAATTGTTCCAATTTAACAAGCGTAACAATACCGGGTAGCGTAACAAGTATAGGCAGCTCTGCGTTTGACTGTTGCACAGGATTAACAAGTGTAACAATACCGAGCAGCGTAACAAGTATAGGCAGCTCTGCGTTTGACTGTTGCACAGGATTAACAAGGGTAACAATACCGAGCAGCGTGTCAACTATATATATGAGTACGTTTTCCGGATGTACCGGTTTAACAGAGGTTGTTCTTAATGAGGGGTTAAAAGAAATTAAACAGCTTGCTTTTTCCGGCTGTACGGGATTGACAAGTATTATGTTACCTGCAAGTTTAAAAACGATAGAATATGACCCTTTTATTCGTTGTAACAACTTAACAAGCATTAATGTTGCAACGGACAGTACATATTTTTCGTCTCAGAACGGTATTCTTTTTAATAAAAATAAAACCACTATCAAAAGGTATCCTTCGGGGAAAAGCGGTACGAGCTATTCTATTCCTTCAAGTGTTACAGAAATATCTGATTATGCTTTCTACGGATGTTCTGAGCTTGAAAGCATATCAATTCCCGAAAACGTCTCATACATTGGTAGTTCATCTTTTAATAACTGTTCAGGCTTAACAAGTATAACTGTCAGCAGCAGTAATGCTTACTTTTCATCGCAGGACGGTGTATTATTCAACAAAAACAGCACAAAATTAATTTTATATCCAATAGGCAAAAGTGAAACAAGCTATTCGATTCCGTCGAGTGTAACAAGCATAAATTATTCTGCGTTTAATAATTGTTCCGTTTTAACAAGTATTACCATACCTAACGGTGTGAAAAGCATAGGCGCAAGCGCGTTTGAGAATTGTACAGGTTTAGCAAGCATAACCATACCCGACGGCGCAACAAGCATAGGCTCGAATGCATTTTATAATACTGCATATTATAAAGATAATAACAATTGGACGGACAATGTCTTATATATCGGAAACCATTTAATAAATGCAAATACTTCCTTAAACGGTGATTTTGTGATTAAAGAAAGTTGTGTATCTATAGCGGCAAATGCATTATTTGGTCGTTCTGGATTAACGAGTATTACCATACCTAATGGCGTGAAAAGTATAGGAGAAAGCGCATTTTATAATTGTACAGGCTTAATTAAAATTACTATTCCCGCAACAACGCAGCGTCTTGGGTCAAGCGCATTTAGTGGCTGTAATAATCTTAACGAAATTACAATTAAGTCCGGCGGAATTGATATATATGACAGTTCAAGCACAATTCCGTCAGGTGCAACAATTATTGCCGAAGAAGGCTCTAAGGCGCAAAGATATGCTCAAAAATACAATCGGAATTTTGTTGAATTACCGTGCTTCAGGGCAAACTTTCTGACTATACCTGATGACGCAAGCGAACCCTGCACCGCGTCTTCTCAATGTATATACTGCTCAAAGAAGTATTCGGATATAACAAGCACGATACCGGTTGAAGCGGGTACGAATATTTATTTTAAAGCTGATAAAGAATCAAAGGTCTTATGTAATGTTGACGGTATTTTTTGCGTGGCTTGTGACGTAGGGCTGTCTCTTTATAACTCAGCCGGCGGCGTTGCGTCGCCGCAAAGGTCCGTAGTTATTAGCGACCCGAGTTTAATATATAATGTAATAAAACTGAACGAAGACGGCACATATAAAGAAACAGATACTACCGAGCGATATTTTTTGAGCAATACTATTTATGAAGACGAGTCCGATGATAAGTTCTTTTTGATACAATACATAGACGAAAACAATGTAAGTTATATCGGATATGTGTTAAAGGATGATGTGTATATTGAGCCTCATTCTTACGAAGAAACACAAACAGTAACGGGCAAGCCTATTAAAGCGTGTACCGCGTGCGGCAGCAGCGTTCCGCATTACTGTGGTCCGAACGGGCATGAAACCGAGCTTGTTCCTGTTCAGGCGGCTACCTGTACCGAGGACGGAATAAGAGAACATTACCGTTGTGTTTGGTGTAACAAGCTCTTTAGCGACGCTGCAGCGACTGATGAAAAAGAGCTTGATGATTTTACGTATTCCGCAACGGGGCATGATTTTAGCGGCGGTAAAATTACAAGCGAGCCTACCTGTACCGAACAGGGCTATACGACCTATACCTGTACGGCTTGCGGCGAAAGCTATATCGACGATTATACTGAGCCCTTAGGTCATAATTATATACCTAATGTAACTCCGCCTACCTGTACCGAACAGGGATATACGACTTATACATGTTCAAGATGTCACGATACGTATATCAGTGATTATACCGAAACCGTTCCCCATACTCCCGGCGAAGCCGTAAGAGAAAACGAAATTCCCGCAACTACAACAGCTACGGGCTCATGGGACGAAGTGGTTTACTGTAGCGTGTGTAATACGGAACTAAGCCGAATTACTCATACCGTTGATAAGGCTTCAACGGGAGTTTATATTGACTACGATAACGTTATTTATTCGGGTGATACAATTCAGCTTCCCGTAGTAATTGAAAACAACGTCGGCTTGCTTGGCTTCGGACTTAAATTTGATTATCCGACGGCGATATTCGATTCGGTAAGTGTTGTAAAGCATCCTGACTTTAATACGGGAATTGAGGATAATATCGGCGGTAACGCAAAGCCCGGAAGCTTCAAGGTCTACTGGGCGGGCAACGCAAAGAGTACCTATAACGGAACTCTGTTCTATATTCAGATGAGCGTTAATGATACCGCGGTAGGCGAAGGAACAATCGGAGTTTCCTATCTTGCCGGCGATACCTTCGATTCTGATTTTAACGACTATGCGCTTAAGTGTACGGATTTTGACTTTACGGTTAATAATAATACAATCAGCGATTATCTTAAAATCGAATCCTATGCCGAAAGTGTTACCGCGGGAGACGAGGTTGAATTAAAGCTTAAGCTTACCCAATTTGGAAACTTAAACGAAGCGGAGCTTAACGTTGAATATAACGAAAATCTCGAATATAAGAGCTGCTCCTCTACGTCGGTAGGTTGCAGTGCAAGGGATAACGGCGGAAATATCACCCTTTCAATAACGGGCGTCAGCGCAACGGATTTAAACGAGGATATTGTAACGCTTAAATTCAGGAGCAAGGATAATGCCGACGCAGGAAGATATGACTTTATTCTTACCTCCGAGGAGGAGGGAGTAAAGCTAACCTCGTGCAGCTTTGATATCGCAGCTTCCTCAACAAGCGAGATTGCCCAAATAAGTATTCCGCAGGGTGAGCCTGTTGAAGCAGGAGAAACCTTTACCGTTCCCGTTAATATTGAAAATAATAAAGGCGTAATGGGTTACAGGCTTACCGTTAAGTATAACGAAAACGAGCTCAACCCCGTGTCCGTTAGTTTAAATAGCGAATTCGGCGGGAATCTAATAGATTCAATCGGAAACAAATCGGGCGAATTTGACGTTGTATGGAATAACGGCTTTGAAGTAAAAGAGGACGCGGCGTTGTTTAGTATAACCTTTACGGCGGTTGCAACAAGAACCTTAACAAGTAATGTTATCCTTGAATATAACCAGGGCGATACCTTTAACGAAAGCTTTGAGGACGTGGTATTTAACTGTAATAACGCCGCGGTAACAATCTGCAGCGGCCACGTTTATTCCGAAGCGGAGGTTGAAGCCGGCTGTGAGAGTTACGGATGTAAAAGATATACCTGTCTTAACTGCGGCAAGGTATATGAAACCGATTTAACCGACCCGATAGGTCATTACTATGAGTATCAGGATAATTATACCACGCTTCCCGCGCATTACGAATGTAAGGATTGCGGCGGCGAATATTCGGCTGATACAGACGAGCTTAATTCACTTTGGAATTCAATGTATATTAATGAGAGACCGAGCAGAACGGCGGTTAATTACAGCTCGCTTCTCGATTTAAATAATGACGGTATTATAAACGCCAAGGACTATGCAGCATTAAAAATGCTGAATAGACTTGCCGATTAAACAGGAGGGAAAAATGAAAAATCTAAGTAAGAAACTATTATCAACGCTTCTTGCAATGTTAATGCTGTTGTCGGTATTACCTGCAGGAGCCTTCACCGCACAGGCGGGAACTGTATTATTATGGCCTGTTATAGGACATACGACAAGGTCACAAGGGTTTCATGATGGAAGTGCAATTGATATTAGTGATGGAAGTATTTACGGGGCAACAGTGTATTCTGCCTTAGGCGGAACGGTAGAAAAAGTGTTTAAATGTAGCCATAATACTTACCCAAATTATAATATTTCGTGTTGCTATGGATATGGCACAGGAGTAGTTATAAAAGGCAACGATGGAAGGCACTATAGATACGCCCATATGGTTGCAGGCTCAATTCCGTCTAATATTTGGGTAGGCGCAAGCGTATCTCAAGGAACAGTCCTTGGAAAAGTAGGAAACACCGGTAATTCATCAGGTACGCATTTGCATTTTGCTATTTCATCAACATATGATTGGTGGGGTAATAATGGTATTAATCCCAACAACGAGACTTATAAGTATTCGCTTAATGTTGATTATAAAGTTAACGCAAGTTCAGCAAGCAGTATTTCAAATGAAGACGCTAAAATAGGAATGAGCATTACCAATAGCGGTACGTCCGGCACTTATGGCTTTTTCATTTCAACAAACAGGAATAATGTTGAAAAGAATAACTGTTATAAGCACTTTGTTGTTAACAAGGGCAAGGCAGTTAACAGCGCTTCGTGGAATATCCAGAAATATTCAGGAGCTTTAAAGCCGAACACAACTTATTATTATAAGGTTTGGGCGGATATTGGCGGAACTCATAAAGCCAGTGGTATTTCGAGCTTTAAAACTACGAATAACAAACCGACCGCGGCAAAGCTTACGGTTGAAACAAATTCAAAGGATATCGGTATCGGCGACCAGCCAACCGTAAAATGGAAAAAATCAGATTATGTAAGCACGTATACCGCTTTATTGTATAATTCAAGCGGTAACAGAGTTCAGACTAAAGAAAACATTAGCAAAGACGCGACGTCATTTACCTTTAGCCCGATTAACACGGCAGGTACATATTATGCATACATTAATGCTAAAAACTCCGTCGGTGAGGTTGAAAGTACTCCAATAGGCGTTATTACGGTTCACCCCGACGTTACCGTAACCTATAAAGACGCCGCTCCGTCAAGCTTTGTTGACTTTACGGGCGACCCTGCGACCGAGGCGGACGTTATTGATACCTATTCCGTTCATTACGGTCATGACGCCCCTGCTCCGACTCCGCCCTCCCATAAGGGCTATAAGTTTAACGGCTGGGACAAAAACGCAAAAGCGGTTAAAGAGGATACAGTTATTACCGCCGAGTATCAGATTAACCGATATAAGGTTACCTTTGTAAACGAAAAGGGTACTTTATTAAAGGAAGAAACGGTTAATTATTACAGCAGCCCCACCGCTCCGGAATACGACCCGTCCATTGATAATCCGGGTTATATCTTCCTTGCCTGGGATAAGGACTTTGAGCACGTTGAATCGAATATGAAGGTAACGGCGGTTATAGATTGGTATAACCATGACTATTCGGTTTACTCATACGTTACGGGCGCAGTCAGGGACGAAACCGATAAGGGCTACGATATAAGCATAAGTATTGTCAATAACGCTGACAGCCTTACAACGGGACGTTTTGTTATCGCGCTTAAAACCGAGGACGACAAGCTCCTTACCTCAACCGAATCGGCTGCGTTCAGCGTTAAGGCGGGCGCAACGAAGAACTTTGAGGAGTTCGTTAAATACGACAACCCCGCGTCAAAGGCATACGTTTACGTTGTTGACGATTATAAAACGATGACTCCCATTTCTCAGGCTGCGTCAAGGGATGTTGACAACGGTCTCGAGTGGACCGAATGGTCTCCCGACAGACCGGCCGAGGGTACGTATACCGACCTTAAGTCAAGAACGGAGTACAGCTATCAGACCAAGGATACTACTACCTCCTATGCAACCTCACTTGCGGGATATACCCAAAACGGATATACCGAGGTTAAGGCTTCAGGCGGTACTATTGATTACGCAAGCTTCCCCGGCGGCTATAACAAAAACGACAGCTATTATAAAAAATATGCCGGTAAAACGCTTAAATCAAACTCAAATACAGCAACTCAGGTTACAAGAGTAAGCACAAGTACTATCGGTTATCTTTATTGGCACTGGAGCTATCCGCTTTCGGGCGCACATTCCGAGGACAACAGAGTTATAAGCGATACGTATAATGAATGGATTAGCGGCTGCGGTAACGCAACGGTCTGGGAATCCTTTATGAACGGAAGCAAGCTTTCCTGGAATTCGTCAAAAAGCGCTTATAAAGCAACCGGTCACAGTACGTATTCATACTGGTGGTTCTCATGGACGTATAATAACTCAACTCCTCTTGAGGTTAAGCGCCAGACCTGGAATACATATAATAAGTTATATAATTACTATAAGATTTCCGATTACTGCGACTGGACCCCCAATGCTCCGTCAAATGCATACGGAACCGTTAATACAAGAACAACGTACAGCTATAAACCCGTAAACCCGTTACCCGAGGATACAAGCGGAGTTGCAAGAACAATAAGCGGCAACCTCGGTACGGAGTGCGCCAATAAACAGGCAACCCTCTATATCTATAAGGTTGACGAGGCTTCCGACTATTCAAACGAATATATCGGTCAGACAAAAGTTGCCGCAGACGGCTCGTATGAGTTTAACTTTAAGCTCAGAGAAGAGCCTTCGGTTAAGACGGGCGACTATACTGTTGCTCTCGGTATTGCGGGCACGAATACAATGATTTATCTTGATCCGATTATAGCTCCTAAGCCGACTCATACGGTAACCTTTAAGGACTGGCAGGGCAATATTATCGGCGAACCTCAGCAGGTTGTTGAGGGCGAGGACGCTGTTCTTCCCGAGGCTCCCGCACGCGAGGGTTATCATTTCACTCATTGGAACAACTCTAATCTTAACGTTGTATCCGACCTTGAAATAACCGCGGAATATGAGATTAATAAGTATACCGTTGTATTCGTTGACTGGGAGGCAAGAAGCGTCCAGATTAAGGAATTTGAACACGGAGCTGAGCTCATTGCTCCCGATTTTGAAAACGATGATGCGGGCGTAAACGTTGTTTGGGATAAAATCGCAGACGGTACTACTACCGTAACCCAGAATATGGTTGTATGTACCGAGTATACCGATAAGGTATATAACGTTGAGTTTAAAGACTTTGACGGCGATACATTAAGTCAGCAGACAGTAACCTACGGCTATGCTGCCGAGGTTCCCGAGCTTGACGAGGACGGAAAAATCTTCCTCGGCTGGGAGGATGAAGATACCGGCGCACTTGTCGACGAGTTTATAGTTACCTCAAAGGTTAATGTATGTCCGAGATATGTATATGACGAAACCTGCGAAATGCCTGAGGCAGACATTGAAACGGGCGAGTATACGGATACTCAGATTGTATCCTTAAGCTGTGCAACGCCCGACGCAGAGATTTACTATACTCTCGACGGTTCAGACCCGAAGGGCGAGAACGCGGTAAGATATACAACTCCGATTACCGTAAGGGACTGCGCAACGCTCAGATGCTATGCGGTAGCTCTCGGAATGAATGACAGCGGAGAAAGAAAGTATCTCTATGTTGTAAATCCGACCGAAACCACAAGCGGTTATTTAACTCTTGAGCAGCTTCCGGATTACGTAAAGAATAACGTAGCTAAGTACAACGTTCAGGATTATACGGGTTATAAATTCAAAAACCTTGCTACTGCGGATACGGCAACCGAATATGAACAGCTTTCAAATGATGGCTGGACTGCTGAATCGCTTACCTACAGCGACTGGACCGAGTGGCAGGATGAGGAAATTGCAGAGGATACCTCGAGAATTGCTTTTGAAATTGAAAGCCGAAACTATGAATATCAGGTTCAGGTTCCGTCATACACCTACAGCAGATGGGCGTATAACGATAACGGAGAAACCAAGTATTCACACGTTGAAAAGGAAGGCTTTACGGGTACTTGGGAATACTCAGAGGTAGCTCAGACCTCAAGCTATAAGATGACCGGAGTTAACCCGAATACGTATACCGATTCTAACGGAGGAGTATGGTTTAACAAACAAAGCGGAACGCTTACCGAAACAAGAACCAAGCCCCAGTACCGTTCGCAGTATGCAATAGTTACCTTCTATAAGTGGGATGAAGAGCCTTCGCTTGAAATCGCACCCGGCGAAACAAGGGAATACCAGACGGTTAATCTCTATCGCTATGATTACCCGATTAACCATATTGTTGATATTGTTATCGACGGAGATAGCGAATATGCCGAAACGGGAATAATACATAGCTTTATCGTTGCAGACGGTGCAAAGCTCAGCGCAGATGTAGTTGACGAGCCCTACGGTAAGGTTTTTGATAAGCTTTATAAGGATGCGGATCATACCCAGCAATGGAACCTTGCAAGCGATACAGTAACGAAGAACGAAACTCTTTATGCAGCCTTTACAAACGATTCCTTTAACGTTACCTTTGCTTATGCTGACGGAACGGAAATTGAGACTCAGTCGGTTGAATATATGGCGTCTGCAAACGCTCCTTCAACTATTGAGCTTCCCGATGGCTATT
Organism: Eubacterium sp.; assembly: GCA_017458975.1. GTDB lineage: Bacteria > Bacillota > Clostridia > Oscillospirales > Acutalibacteraceae > Eubacterium_R. The sequence continues at coordinate 36,383 of JAFSZK010000053.1, forward strand.
TATTCCTCGGATGGGATACGGACGCATATAACTGTGTAACAAAGGATATGACGGTTCATGCAAGATATGTTGCTGAAGGCGAATATTCAACCGTATCCTTTGACGTTAATGAAATCAGCGTGCTTGCGGGAACAACCGCAACTATAGACGCGCAGACAAGTGTTCCCGGAAAGACTGTTGAATGGACCTCAAGCAATGAGGATGTTGCAATAGTTGAAGACGGTACGGTAAAAGGTATTTCCGACGGTACTGCAACAATCCGCGCAACCGTAAGTGAAACCGGCGAATACGACGAATGTGTTGTTACCGTATACAGAAACGTTACCTCCCAGGTTACTCTTGTAACAAATTCCTCCCTTCGATTTGATACAAAGGGCTATATCAGAGGCGTAAGAGTTGACGGTGTAACGGTTAACGGTATTTTAGGTGAATTTGCAAACAAGCAAGAAAACCTTTCGTTTAAAAAGATTAATGACGAAGAAATTACCGACGACCAGAAGGTCGGAACGGGAACTACCGTTACTCTTTGGTCAAAGGGTAATGCCCTCGACAGTGCAGTTATTATCGTAACCGGCGATGTAAACGGCGACGGCGAGGTTAATAACCGCGATGTTGCAATGATGAATATGTATCTTGTTGACAAAATTAATCCTGCCGAATACCAGATTATGGCTATGGACGTTAACGGCGACGGTAGTATCAACAACAGAGACGCTGCAGCACTCGCCAAATACATTGTAGGTAAACAACAATTATAATTTGAAAAACGGCTGCCCGAAAGGGCAGTCGGATTCAAGGAAGGAAATAATATGAAGCTAAATAAAATTATATCCGTTTTTTTAGCAATATCACTTTTGTTTTCAAGTGCACTGTTTACTTATGCCCAAGAAACTAAAACCGAGGTTTCGGTTCAAAACGGCGTTGTAGGCTTTAAAGACGAAGTTATAACGGTTCCTGTAAATATTTCGGGTAACGAAGGCATAATGGGTTACAAGATTGGCGTTGAATATGACCCGGGAAAGCTTGAAATCAAATCTGTATCCAACGGATTGTCCGGAGGCTCAAATTTTAACGATAGTATAAGCAACACTACAAACGGAAGCTTTTTTGTTGTATGGAACTCAACCGAAAACGTAAATGAAAACGGAATACTTTTCAATATTGAGTTTAAAGTACTGAGCACACAGGACGAGATAAGTGAAATCAAGCTGTTTTATTCTCAGCCCGATACTTTTGACGAGGCGTTTAAAGACGTTGAATTGGTTTGTCACAACGGCTTTGCCGTTCTTAACAGCAATGCGCACAGTTTTTCCAAGAGCGTTGTTGAACCGAGTTGCACAGAGGACGGATATACGATTTATAAATGTAACGAATGTGACCTTTTCTATAAAACCGATTCCGTAAGCGCAAAGGGACATCAGTTTTCAAATAACGCTAAAACCTGCAGCGCATGCGGTGCACTAAATCCGAATTACAAAGAGCCGGGAAACAACCCCTCCGGTTCGGGCAGCAGTACACAAACCGATACAAAGAACAAGAATACATCGGCTGATTCCAAAAATCCTGTTGCTGACAAGAAAACAACTGTTAAGAAACTGACAAGAAAGAAAAAGGCAATTCTTGTCAAGTGGAAAAAGGTAAGCGGAATAACAGGTTATCAGCTCCAGTATTCCACCAAAAAATCCTTTAGCAAAAAAACATCAAAAAAGATTAATATTAAATCGGCAAAAAAGAGCAAATACACTATTAAAAAGCTCAAAAGAAATAAAAAGTACTTTGTTCGTATAAGAACGTATAAAACGGTAAAAGGTAAAAAGTACTATTCAAAATGGAGCAAAGCAAAGCCGGTAACAACAAAGTAGTGAGATGAACCGATTTGAAAACGATTAAGTATATTTGTTTTGTTTTTCTTATAGCGTTATTGTTGTTTTCCAATACGCTTAATTCATATGCCAAAAGTGAGATTACCGTTACTTCTGAAAACCAATGCGTTATGGCGGGAGAAACGGTTACAATTCCCGTGTCTTTAGAAAACAATACGGGAATAACGGGTTTTAGAATCACGTTTATTTATCCCAAAGACGCTTTTGAAACGGTTAATGTATCAAGCGGAAGTCTTACAGAAACCGGCTCTTTCAATACAACAATCAGCGATTATTCCAAGGTTAACGGAAGCTTTGACGTGTTGTGGAGCAGTACTGAAAATGTTACAAAAAACGGAACATTGTGTCTTGTTACATTAAAGGCAAAAAATACTGCCAAGCCAAACAAATATACGTTTAATATCAAATACACTCAGGAAGACACCTTTGACGAAAGTTTCAAGGATGTTAAACTGAACTGCAAACCGTTTTACATAAGCATTAGTGAAAATAAGAAAAACAGCAAAGTTCAAAGCAACAAATCAAGTGTCTACGCCAATGAAGCCTCCGGGGATTATCTTGTTTTTTCAGTTAATCAAGCAGTTAAATCCAACAATTTTACGGACCTTAATTCCTTGAACGAAAAACAAAAAGCTCAACTTTTGGAGGATGTTAATACAAGCATTGAAAAATTCGGCGCGTCAAAACGATATGATTCGTTTAATGAATTAATCGCTGATTATTCCGAAGCGGCTTTGACAGACTTAAAAACAAAAGCAGAGGTTTCACCGTATTCAGAACAGATAAACAATGAATTAAAAGAAATTTTAAAAGAATACAGAGCAGGGTCCTTTTTAAAGATTTCGGAAAAGGACAAAAAAGAATCAACAAACAAAGCGCTTGCCGTTTTAAAAAAACATTCGGTTGAAACGGCGGGAGAGTATTTCGGCTCATCTTCTGATTTGGCAAGGTGTCTGGACGAAATAATAACGGGCTTTGAAGCTGAAAAAAACAGCGAAGCGAGCGGAAAAAGAACTCTTTTAACAGCGGCGTCCATAGTTGTAATTGTGCTTGTTTTGTTGACTTTGTTTGTCATTGTTTTAAAAAGAAAACGGAAGAAATAATGCGATATCTAAGGTTTTTACTGATAATTTTATTATCGTTGTAATAACAGGGTAGCAAAGGGAAAGCAGCAGTTGATTACTGCTGCTTTTCTATTTCTTAGAAATATGCTAACCGAAAAACTCAACGTCCCGAGACTGTTGCAAACCCTGAAATGCGCGACTTAAAAGAAATGCTCAGGGGGATTAGTTGATAAAGTCCTCTTAATAAAATGTTTACTTGATAGAAAAAATGATTTACTATATAATAAGGTTGAAAATGTTTTTTAAAAGGAGCGATTTTATGAAAAAGGTATTATCGTTAGTTTTGGCGGTTATTATGGCATTGACGGCGGTTGCGCCGATTTCGGCGTTTGCATGGGGTGATACCGCTTATGACCGTTATATTAACTCCATGGGCAAAAAGGGAGGAGAGATTTTAGGCGCATATGAAGGCGTCAGGGTTATCGTGTCGAAAAACAACCTTCAGGGTTTTGAGGAGGTTATAGCTCTTAATAATCAGAGCGAAGCGAAGTTCAGAGCCGCGATGAAAGAGGAAAAAGAGGCGTATTTCGCATACGTTGAGGTCGAAAAAGCCAAGATTGAAGCGGCGGGTATAAACGCAGAGGCGAGCGAGGAATTCGGCACCGGAATTATAGAAGGCTTCGGCAGTAGAATCGGCGACCCTTCCTCCTGCGCAAGAAATATTGATATAATTGTTGCCGATTATAAAGGGGCGGATAGTGATTTAAAAGATGCGATTGAGTATTACAATAAGGCAAAGAGCGGCAACGTCAAACCTCCGGACACGGTTCAATCACTGATGAGAAAATGCTCAGAATGTGCAAGTCGCGCCTTTTTGGAATATTCTGGCGCGGAAGAAACTTATTATAAAAATTATCTTATGTTCAAAGACAGCTGGGACTACGTCGTTGCTGAGAACGAGCCTTTATTTGAGCTTCGTGAACGCGCGTTAAAGCTTGTGGAAAAAGCAAATTCTGACGTAGAGAAAAATCACAAATGCCTTGATAAGGCAAGAGAAGAACTGACAGCCGCCGGAGACCTTGCGGCTTCGGCTTATGAAAAAGCGGTTATTCTCTTTAATAATGCTTCGGCTGAAGAGAGGCCGTGCTGTGAAAGAATAAAAGATTATCTTTGGGAGTTAGGCGCGGGAGTTAACGGATACGGAGTGCCCAACAACGAATTGAACACTGCGCTTTTGAAAATTGACAATATGGACCCGGCAGAGTTTAACGTTGATTTAAGCGGCGCCGTAGACATGGTGGAGCGTCTGACCGCATACGGACTGTTTGAGCTTAGAAAAAAGCAGTTGCCAAGTCTGCTTTCAAAGTTTTACCTGACGGCAAACGAGCTTACTTATAACGGAAAGGAGCAGCCGCTTGTCAGATTCGGTGAAACCGTTATAATTCCCGAAGACGCGGAATTTTCCAAGGTTAAATTTGCGCTCGGCAGTGCGCCTGACTATGTACTTAACGAGGTTGTGTACTGTGGATTCGGCGTTAAAAGCCATGCGCCTGACGACAGCGAATTTACCGAAAAGCTTCCTACGGCAAAGGAGCCGGGAACCTATTATGTTTACGCTAAGTTCCCCGACGGTACAAACATGGTTGCAAAGGCTGTGATTAACAAGGCGAAGCCTGCGCCCGTTAAGCCGACGCTTCCCGTTAAAAAGGCTAATACTCTTACTGCGAAGGGCAGGACGGTTAAGGCAAAGAACAATAAAAAGACCGTAATTAAAACGGCCAAGGCGTTTACAGTCAAAAACGCAAAGGGTGCAGTAACCTTTAAAAAGTCAAAGGGCAACAAAAAGATTACAGTAGCCAAAAACGGAAAGATTACGGTTAAGAAGGGCTTAAAGAAAGGCACGTATAAGATTAAGGTCACGGTCAGCGCGGCAGGAAACAACACTTATAAAAAAGCGACGAAAACCGTAAGCGTAAAAATAGTTGTTAAATAAAATAAAGGCGGATGAGTAAAACTCATCCGCTTTATTCTTTTTGGCTTTAAATACACAGGGGAGGCTTGATATAGTCCGATATTCATAAAAAACTAAGCGTTTTGATAATTTGCCCAAACGTCGTTTTTTTCGCCCTTGCCGCGGTTAATATATATAATTATTCCGATAGTAATAATATAAAGAATAAGAGAACCGACGCTTCCCTCTACGCCGAAGCCGACGTTATAAAACAGTCCGTTTTCAGCGGACGCCGCTTCAAGCTTGAAAAGAGAGTATTCCGATACCATTCCGCTGTTGGGAAGTCCGAAAACAATATTTTGGGTAAAGTTCCACGCGGTATGTATCATAATTGCGCCCCACGCGCTGTCGTAGTAGTGAATAAGTAGTGAAAAAAGAATTCCCGAAACGAATATTTCAATAACAGAAATCACCGTAATACCCTCGTTAAAGAGGTGCAAAGCGGCAAACAGAAGGGAATTTCCTATAATTGCAACGAGAGGACTTTTATATCTTCGGCGCAGCTTCTGATAAAGATAAACCCTCGTTACAAGCTCCTCCGCGCCTGACTGAACCGCTACAAAAAAGAGGAAAACAAAGAACAAAAGCGGATTAAATTCGTTAAAGTAAAGGTGAATTTTTCCCGTAAGCACCGATATTAAAATACAAATCCCGTTAAGCCCGAAGCCGAGAAGCAGACCCGCAAGAAGCCCCTTAAAATTGTTTCCGTTTTTATTTGGAGCAAGCTGTTTTAGAATCGGGCGGTTTGACTTAAAGATTGCACAAATCGGAAGGGCTATAATCCATATTCCCAAAAACATAACGTACATTGATAAAAATTCAAGAACGCTCGGGGAGTCGCTTACGGGGCTGAAAACCTTATCAAAGGGAACCGGCTTAAATAAAAGATACATTATATAATCGCCGGCGAGCAATATGCCCAGCGAAAGAGCTACGGAAATAATAAATATATCCGTCCACTTCCTTGACGGCCTTGTCCATGAATTAATTTTATTTTTTATTTTCTCCTTCATATTTCATCCTCCGTAATAAACCTTTATTTAATTTTAATACAGAAAACATTAGGTGTCAAGAAAAAGAGCCGTCGGATTGTCCGACAGCTCTTTCGGTATTATAAAGCTTTATACGATTTAATCCATTTATTAACCTTTTCCTCGTCGTAGCTCTTGGGGATTGAAGCGCATACGAGGTTGAGGAAGGGGATTGTTTTCATCGTTTTTGCAAGCGCGGGAATAAGCTTAAGCAGCGGAGGGCTCGACTTGATTGCGTTAATTATATAATCCGAGGTAAGATTTACAGGCTTACCGTCCGCAATTCCGAGCATATCCGCATTTAAGATTCCGTTTTCCATAATATAGTCTACAACGTCGCCCTTAACGTAGGTAAATACGGTCTTGACTATATCAATTATAACAAGGTCACGTCCGAGCTTGTTAAAGTATTCGTATTCGTAATTCCAAAGGTTAGCCTTCGACGTATCGCCGTCAGCATTAATTACCGTATCCGCAAGAATTTTACCCGCGTTCATTGAAAGGATTATACCGCTTCCGTTAAGGGGCACGGTCATTCCTGCGCTGTCGCCTATCGCGGCATAGCCGTCGGCAACGATAAGGGCGAGCATTCTTGAAATCGGGATGTCAACAAACTGACCGCCGCGAAGGATTTTTTCGCCGAGGAACGGGAAATCGAGCTTATATGAATTAAGCGCGTCGTCAACCTCCTGCTGAGTAAGCGGTCCCGACTGGCTGAACTTACCTATAAGAATATCAACGCAGTCGCTGTTTGTAATGCACCAGTCAAGACCCGGGCGGTACATATGGAACATATCAATATGATATGCAGGGTCTCTGTCTTCGCCCGTCAGGTTTTCATAATATGCCCTGTAAACGTGGAAAATACTGCGTTTGTTGATTTCGTTATCAATGTTGAAGGTTGCGGGAAGCTTTGACCTTATCGGAGAGTACATACCTGCCGCGTCAACAAGAAGGTCGCCCTCAACGGCTTTAACCTCGTCGCCCTGCTTAATAAAGATACCCTTAACGGCTCTGCCCTCGGTTATCGGAGCAAGAATTTCGGTATCAAAAACGAGCTTTGCGCCTGCTTCCTCGGCAAGCGAAACAAGGAAGGTGATGAGCTCCTTACGGTCCATAATAATAGCCGCCTCGTCGGGCTGGGTAATAATGTTTATGCTGTTTTTCGGGTTTCTGAAGCACGAGGGTATGCCCTTGTGAACAATGCTCTCGTCGGGACGGGGAATGCCCGAATCGTCAAAAGCCGCATAGCTGAGCCAGTCGTGCCAGTCGTGACCCAGATTCTCTCTTTTTCTTTTTTCAAAAACGGTAACGTCATATCCGTTTTTTGCAAAATGTGTTGCGGCAACAAGACCGCCGTGGCCTGCGCCTGCGATAATAATTTTTTTCACATAAATCACCCTACTACATTATACAACCATTGTCTAACTAATGCAAGTCTATTATCTTAAAAGAAAACGCCCTCCCGAGGGAGAGCGTTTTTAATTATAATGTTTTAACGGTTTTCTTATTTGACCATTTTCCGAAGAGCTTTTTGCCGTTTACGGTTTTATACGCTCTTATTTTAATGTAGTAGGTTTTTCTTGATTTGAGCTTTTTAACCTTTTTACTTACCGCGTTTTTCCCTGCCGTAACGGTTTTTGAGCCTTTCATATTCTTTTTAAGGGAATATCTTATCTGATATCCGTCAACGCCGCTTGACTTTTTCCATTTTGCCGTGAAACCGTTATCGTCTGCCGTAACCTTGGAAAGCTTTGGCGAAACGAGCTTCGGCGCGGTCTTCTGCGGGGTTACAACCTTGCCGCAAACGGTGCATTTTGCGCCCGCGGTTTTGCCCGCCTTTTTAAATGTTGCGGGAACTGCCGCAATGGCTGCGGTCTTGTGTCCCGTAGCGGGAACGGTCTTCTGCGCGGTGAGAACCTGCTTGCAGGCTCTGCAATGCGTGCCCGCGGTCAGACCTGCTTTTGTGCAGGTTGGAGCAACGGCTTTGTCGGTTGCTTCCTTGTGCTCTGCGTAGTGCGCGGGAATAATGATTGAGTGCAGATAGCGTATCCACGGATAGCCGCCCTTTGATACGCCCCTTCTTGCAGTAAGCGGATTTACAACAACCGAGTAAGAGCTCTTAACGTCAATTTCGCCTTCGGGCTCGGAGGTTGAGCCGAGTTCGCTGATAACGTAACCCGTGCCGTTTTCAGAACCGAGATAAATCATTGTATGGCCGCTGAAATAAAGCAGCGCGCCAACGGGCATTTTTTCAATAATCGCCTGTTTTTCTTCGTCGGTTTTGCCGTCAATATCAATCTTTGTATTCGGAACGTTAAGCTGGAAGGTTGTATTTCTCGGAATCTTAAATCCGAAGCAGCGGTAAACGTCTCTTGTATAAAGCGAGCAGTCCATTGCGTCAAGCATACCCGACCAGCCGTAGCGGTTACCGAGACACGAAAAAGCAATTTTTGCAATGTTTCTTTCGGTAAATTCGGGGAAGCCAACGCTTACGTTATAATGCTCGGAAATGAGCGCCGCCTGCTTGATATAACTTCCGTCTTCAGCCCTTGCGGGAAGCCATACGGTATAGTTGTTCCACGAGTTTCTTTCGCCGATATTACGCGGAATTTCGTCTTCGGGGACAAGCTTCAAAACGGTACCCATTGTGAGCTTAACTTCAGACGTGAGCGGAACCTTAAGGCTCTTTTCCGTTACAACCTTATCGCAGGTTATAACAAGAATATCCTTGCTGTTAATGTCATATTTCCACGCGTCAAGCCACTCTTCGCGGTCGGCGCAGATTGCAAGATTTTTCGCGTTAACCCAGCCCGAAAGGTGGTCAAAGCCAACGTGATAGAAGGTGTCTATAATGTTGTCCGAACCGTCCTTTATGTCGCATTTCTGCCTGATAATGCAGGGGTCGCCGACCTTGAGTTCGGAAATCTGCGTTTCGCTGTCAGCGTCGGTTGCGGAATAGCCCACAATATCGTCGCTCGGGATGTTCATAACGTTTGCCTGCTTTGTGCAGATTCCGTAAAGAACCTCTCGTTGCGTACCCGTAAAACCGGTTTCTTCAATGGCGGCAATAAATGCGTCAAAATAGGATTTATCAACCTGAATGCCGTCAACAAAAAACTTGTGAGCGGTGGTAAGAGCGGTCTTGTCCTCGTTAAAAAAGTCCGCTTCAATAGATGAAATAACCTTTGTTTTGCGGTCATCCGCGTTATAAATCGGGTTAATCTTTTCAAGGTCTGCAAGGCTTGTGCCCGACGCAGCAACGCCCGCCGCGTTATATTCCGCAATCTCATCGGGAGTCAGAATAACCTCGTCGGCGTATTTTGACTTGTCAGCCCAGTAAGAGGCGGTACACATTTCCTTTGTAACGCCGCTGAAGTACTGAACGTTGGCGAGCGCGCTTACGGGAAACGCCGTAATAACAAGCACAAAAGATAAAACGATTAAACTTACTTTTTTCATAGTATCACCTTTTACAAAAGGCCCGACGTCAGCCGAGCCTTTAAATTTGAAATATTAGTCCTCGATAGGTTCGTCGATAGGAGTTGTACAGCCGGGAGCGCCGTGGCACTTCTTGTACTTCTTACCGCTTCCGCACGGACACGGGTCGTTAGGACCGACCTTCTTTTCCTTACGGATTGTAACCTGCTTAGCGTTTGAATCGGTTTCGCTTGAGGAGGTTGAGGTAACTCTTGCAACAGCTCTTCTCTGAACGTCAGCCTTATGACGGGGCATAAGAGTTAACATCATCTTAGCTGTATCCTCACGGATTGCAGAGGTCATTTCGTCAAACATATCGTAGCTTTCCATACGGTAAGCAACTACCGGGTCGCGCTGAGCGTAGGAGCGAAGGTGGATACCCTTCTTTAAGTCCTCCATAGCGTCGATGTGGTCCATCCAGTAGGTATCAACGTTTCTTAAAAGAATCATTCTCTGGAATTCGCCGTACATATCGTCGCCGAGGATGTGCTTTTTATCCGCCGTGCGCGCGTGAGCTCTTTCCTGAAGAAGCTCGATAGTATCCTCAACGTTGAGGTTTTCAATATCCTTGAAATCGTCGTCGGTGGCAATAAGCCAATCCTTGTACTTTTCGCGAAGACCGTCAACGTTCCAGTCGTCCTTTTCCTCGCCCGCAAGATAATTCTTAACGGTTTCTTCAATATTCTGGTCAATCATCTTACCGATTGTTTCTTCAAGGTCAAGACCGTCAAGAACCTGGTCACGCTGCTTGTAGATAAGCTCTCTCTGGCGGTTCATAACGTCGTCGTACTGAAGGGTATTCTTTCTGATTTCGAAGTTCTTACCCTCAACCTTCTTCTGAGAGTTTTCAACGGTTCTTGAGATGAACTTTGATTCAATCGGAAGATTCTCGTCGTCGGTGAGCTTAGCCATCATAAGCTGCATTCTGTCACCGCCGAAGAGACGCATAAGGTCGTCCTCGCAGGAAAGGAAGAACTGGCTTGCGCCGGGGTCGCCCTGACGTCCCGAACGTCCGCGCAGCTGGTTGTCGATACGTCTTGCGTCGTGACGCTCGGTACCGAGAATAAAGAGACCGCCTGCCTCGCGAACCTTATCTGCTTCGTCCTTGATTTCCTCTTTATACTGCTTTTCAAGGTCGATGAAGGTCTGACGAGCCTTGAGGATATCCTCGTCGTCAGTCTCGGCAAAGCCCGTAGCCTCGTCGATAAGCTCGTTTGAGAACTTCATTTTCTTCATCTGAGCCTTTGCAAGAAATTCAGCGTTACCGCCAAGCATAATATCGGTACCACGACCCGCCATATTGGTAGAAATCGTTACGGCGCCGTATTTACCCGCCTGAGCGATGATAGCTGCTTCCTTTTCGTGGTTCTTAGCGTTGAGTACGCTGTGCTCAATGCCTTCCTTTTTAAGAAGCTTTGAAAGGTGTTCGCTCTTTTCGATACTGATTGTACCTACAAGAATCGGCTGACCCTTTTCGTGGCACTCCTTAATCTGTTTAATAATATTGTTATATTTACCGTTTTCGGTCTGGAAGATTACATCGGGCTTATCCTCACGGATGAGGGGCTTGTTAGTCGGAATTTCAACAACGTCGAGCTTATAAATCTGGTCAAACTCGCGAGCCTCGGTAGCAGCCGTACCGGTCATACCCGAAAGCTTTTTGTAAAGACGGAAGTAGTTCTGGAAGGTGATTGTTGCAAGAGTCTTGCTCTCGTGCTCAACCTTAACGCCCTCCTTAGCCTCAAGTGCCTGGTGGAGACCTTCGTTATAACGTCTTCCCTCCATAATACGGCCCGTGAACTCGTCAACGATTTTAACCTGACCGTCTTTAACAACATAGTCGATATCCCTTGTCATTACGCCGTGAGCCTTGATAGCCTGGTCAATATGGTGACGAAGCGTTGTATGCTCAATATCCATAATGTTGTCAATCTTAAAGAATTCCTCAGCCTTTTCAACACCGCTCTTAAGAAGGGTTGCGGTCTTTGCCTTTTCGTCTACTACGTAGTCGCCTTCGTAGTTTTCTTCGGTATCAAGCTTGTCGTCGGTCTTTGCAACCTTAACCATTGTAAGGGTTTTAGCAAAGATGTCAGCCTGACGGTAGAGGTCTGTTGAAGCGTCGCCCTTACCGCTGATGATAAGGGGAGTACGCGCCTCGTCGATAAGAATTGAGTCAACCTCGTCGACGATTGCAAAAACGTGGCCTCTTTGTACCTTTTGTTCTTTATACTGAACCATATTATCACGAAGATAGTCGAAGCCCATTTCGTTGTTGGTTCCGTAAGTGATGTCGCAATTATACGCTTCCTGTCTTTCGGCGTTATTCTTTTCGTGAATAATAAGACCTACTGTAAGACCGAGGAAACGGTAAACCTTACCCATCCATTCGGAGTCACGCTTTGCAAGGTAGTCGTTAACCGTTACAATGTGAACGCCGTCGCCGGTAAGTGCGTTAAGATATGCGGGAAGGGTAGCAACAAGGGTTTTACCTTCACCGGTTTTCATCTCGGCGATTCTTCCCTGGTGGAGAACGATACCGCCGATAAGCTGTACGTCAAAGTGGCGCAGACCGATTACACGGTCAGCTGCCTCACGGCAAACCGCAAATGCGTCGGGGAGAATATCCTCAAGAGTTTCGCCGTCTGCAAGTCTGTCTTTAAGTAATTGTGTCTGGGATGATAATTCCTTATCGTCCATATCGCCGTACTTCTCGGCGAGGTCGTTAATCTTATCAACTGTTTTCTTAAGCTTTTTAACCTCTTTCTTTGAGTAATCGCCGAAAACAGCAGTTACAAATTTATTAGCCATTATATTTTCACCTCATAGTATTTTTTAGTTTTGTCCGATAATGCTTAACTCAGGGGATTATCGGGAATAATAGCAAATGCCACCTCTTTGTTAAGAAACGAATCCGAAGCGTCGGGCGTATCGGTGCTTTTAACGGCGGTTTTATTTACTTTATATTTTTCAAGCGCCGTCTTATCAGCCTTTTTGTCAGTCAAATAGCTTTCGGAAATCGCGATACAAGCCGAGGCTCTCGCCATTTCAGCCGTGTAAGCCGAAACCGAAATTACAAGCGATAAGCATATGACAAGACAAACGCTTTTTGTTACTTGTTTTTTCATATTATTTTCCTTTCGGGCATAATGCCGTAAAATATATTATATATACTTTTAGCGCATTTTTCAACTAAAAATTTAATTTTATAATAAAAAAATAAAAAAATTGCTTTTTTGTTTCATATATGGTATAATGCTATGGACTAAACCACTCTATATTGATATTTAGCGATTTAATTGTTTTGTGATAAAGGACGGAATATGAAAAGCAGGCTGAAAAAATATTTCGGCGCGACAAAGTGGAAAAGACTGTTTGACTTAATTATGTCTTTTATAGCGCTGATACTACTTATGCCGCTGTTTGCGGTAATATGTTTAATACTTCTAATGACTCCCGACAGCAAGGTTTTCTTCTCCCATGAAAGAAGGGGAAGAAAGGGCGAGCCGTTCAGGATTTATAAATTCCAGACGATGAAAAACTCTACGCCCAACGTTGCAACCTGTGAGCTTGAAAACCCCGAACAGTATATTACCGCGCCGGGCAGGATTTTGAGAAAGACAAGTCTTGACGAGCTGCCCCAGCTGTGGAATATCTTTAAAGGGGATATGAGCTTTGTAGGTCCGAGACCCCTTATATCAAACGAAATCAGAGCCCACAGGCTTCGCCTTGAATACGGCGTTTACCGCTATCGCCCGGGACTTACGGGATGGGCGCAGATTAACGGACGCGACTCTATTTCGCTTATGAAAAAAATGAGGCTCGATAAGGAATATTGCGACAATTGGAGCATAGGATTTGACATAAAGATTATGATAACCTCGGTTAAAACGGTAATCACCCGCGAGGGCTTCCGCGAGGGAATGGTCCACAGACGTAAATAATCACGAATTACAAATTACAAATTACGAATTGCGGGCGGGCTCTGCCCGCACCCGTTATACAGGAGTAAAGATATGGAAAGAAATTTTATTGACGGATATACCGAATGGCAATCCAACCCCGAAATAGTTGCCGTAAACAAGCTTCCCCAGCATGCAACCTTTATGCCCTACGGAAGCTATGACGAGGCGGCAAAGGCAAAGAGGTACGAATCCTCAAATTGTAAGCTTTTAAACGGCAAGTGGCGTTTTAAGCTTTATAAAAACTATGCTTACCGCCCTACGGATTTTGCTCAGCCCCATTATGACGCGCATAACTGGGACAGCGTTATTATACCCTGCTCGTGGCAGATGCAGGGCTATGACCAGAACCAGTACTGCAATACGCGTTACCCCTGGGAGGGACACGAGGATATCTGTCCTCCGAACGCTCCTACAAAGCATAACCCCGTTGGCTGCTATTTAAAGCGTTTCCACTGTAATAAAGCGATTCTAGAAAAGAGGGTAGTGCTCTGCTTTGAGGGCGTTGAAAGCGCGTTTTATCTTTACGTAAACGGCGAAAGAGTGGGCTACAGCGAAAGTACCTTTAACCGTGCTGAATTTGATATTACCCGCTATCTTGTCGAGGGCTCAAACGTAATCGGAGTTGAGGTTTACCGCTGGTGTACGGGAAGCTGGCTTGAGTGTCAGGATATGTGGCGTCTTGCGGGCATTTTCCGCGACGTATATATTTATACAACCGAAAAGGAATATATCCGCGATTTTGAAATTCACGCCGAGCCCGACTCCCAGCTTCACGACGGCTATCTTGACGTTACGGTTAAGACCAACGGCGCGTACGAGGGACTCAGTATTGATATGAACGTTATTGATACCGACGGCGCGGTTGTTGCGCTCGATTCCCAATACGCAACCGAGGACCATGTAACCGAGTTAAAAGCAATTGTAACCAACGTAAAGCCCTGGTCGGCGGAGTACCCGAATCTTTATACCGTTGTGTTTACCCTTAAAAATAACGGAACGCCTATTGAGTATATATCTCATAAGGTCGGCTTCAGGACCGTTGAAATCAAGGACGGAATTATCCGCTTTAACGGAAAGAGAATTGTATTTAAGGGCACTAACCGCCACGAATTTGATTGCTCAACCGGTCACTATGTAAGCGAAGAAACGATGATTAAGGATATAGAGATTATGAAGCGCAACAATATTAATGCGGTTCGTACCTCCCACTATCCTAACGCTCCGCGCTGGTATGAGCTGTGCGACGAATACGGACTCTACGTAATAGACGAAAATAATATGGAAACCCACGGTACATATTGGTCAACCATTATCGGATGCCCCGCGCTTCCCGATTCAAGACCCGAGTGGGAAAAGGCTTGTATGGAGCGTATCAAGGCGCTTTATCACAGGGATAAAAACCACGCCTGCGTAGTTTGCTGGTCGATGGGTAACGAAAGCCACGGCGGCGAAAACGTAAAGAAAATGTATAACTGGCTTAAAAAGCACGATTCCTCCCGTTTCGTTCATTTTGAGCTTGACGGCGACCCGAACGAGCGCGAGCTTTCCGACGTTATGAGTAAGATGTACGCAAAGCCGGATTATCTTGAGGAATACGCCGTAACGGGACGCGATTCAAGACCGTTTATTCTTTGTGAATACACCCACGCAATGGGTAATTCCTGCGGCTCGACGGATGAATATACCGCGCTGTGGGATAAATATCCGAATTTACAGGGCGGCTTCGTATGGGACTGGGTTGACCAGAGCATACTTACTACCGACGAAAACGGAAAAGAGTATCTTGCCTACGGCGGAGACTTCGGCGAGGACCCGCACGACGGACATTTTTGCGGAAACGGACTCCTCTTCGGCGACAGGAGCGAAACCCCGAAGCTTGCCGAAATCAAAAAGCTTTATCAGAACGTTGATATTAAGGCAATCGACGCCGAAAGAGGTGTGCTTGAAATAAAGAATAAGTACCTCTTTACCAACCTTAACGAGTTTGAACTTTACTGGGAGCAGTGCTCCGATAAGGGCGTTTTCAGAAACGGAAGCGAGGTTATCGACGCAAAGCCGGGCGAAAAGGTAAACGTTGATTTAGAGCTCGGCAAGGTTTCAAATAACGAAAGCTATCTCAATATCGAGTTCAGAACAAAGGAAGAAAATTATAATACCGTAGCCCGCGAGCAATTCGTAGTTAATGAGTTTGAAAACACCTACGACGAGCTTGAGGAGGGCGGCGAGCTTCTTGTTGACGACACCTACGGCTCGCTTCGTATTATCGGTGAAAACGTAAATATCCGCTTTGAAAAAAGAGAGAGAAACCAGCTTGTTTCAATAAAGGTTGACGGCGAGGAGCTTTTACAGGGTCCGATGAGACTCAATTTCTGGAGAGCGCTTACCGATAACGACCGCGGAAACCGCGCGGGAAGCCGTCTCGGTTGCTGGCGCGACGCGGGCGACACCCCCGGAATTTATAACAACACCTGCTTCTCGATTGAGAATTATCAGATACTTGACGACGGAAAGAAAATCGTTGTAACAAGCGGAGCGAGGGTTAAGACCCAACCCGAATCGAAGGCGGTTATCGTTTATACTATAACCTCAAAGGGAATAGAGGTTGATATGCAGTTCATCCCCGACGATACTCTTCCCGAAATCCCCGAGGTCAGCGTTCTCTTTGAGCTTCCGAAGGATTTTGAAAACGTCGTATATCTCGGTAACGGTCCCGACGAAAACTATATTGACCGCAATAACGCGGCGTACGTCGGACTCTTTAATACAACCGTAAGCGATATGTGGGTTCCCTATCTTAAACCGCAGGAGTGCGGAAACAGGACGGGCGTAAGGTACGCAACCCTTATCGGCGAAAAGAAAGCCTTTACGATAGTTGCCGAACCGGTTATGGAATTTAACGCGGCTCACTGGCTTCCGAAGGAGGTTGAAAATACGTGGCACCAGAAGGATATGCCCGAAATAAACAAGACCGTAGTACGCTGTATTGCAAGGCAGCAGGGTATCGGCGGTTACGACTCCTGGGGCGCGCATACAAATGAAAAATATAAGAATAAGACAAACAAGACATACAGACTTAAATTTCAAATTCGTTTATAATTAAAAAAATTACTTGACTTTTGTAGATAAAGGTGTTATTTTGATTTAACAGAAACGAATCCACTAATATTTATTAATATATAAGGAGAATATTATGTCTGTAAAAGAATCTGCAATGAGCTTTGCCGTAAGAAACGCGGTAAAGTATGCGCGTAAGGATTTTAATAAGAATGCTCCGAGAATTTTAAGTCTCGTTGAAATGGCAGATGTTAAAAAGGTAAACCGCTCTACATACGCGGGTCTCCATAAGGTTATGGACGACCCTGACAATAACTGGATGCAGTTTGTACGCAGACTTATCTGTGATACGGACGAGGCTTTCCTTAATAAGTTTATTCCCGCCGCAATGAACGTTGCTATTAACAGCTACGACGTTCGTATGAAGGCTATTGAAAAGTACGGATGTAACGTTCCGTGGGGAATTCTTATGGACCCGACGGCTGCCTGCAACCTTAAATGTAAGGGCTGCTGGGCTGCGGAATACGGTCATAAGAGCTCGCTTTCGTATGACGACCTTGCAAGAATTATCCGCCAGGGTAAGGAGCTTGGTACATATATGTATCTTTATACCGGCGGCGAGCCGACTATGAGAAGGGAAGACCTTATGCGTCTTTGCCGTGAAAATCCCGACTGCCTTTTCCTGAGCTTCACTAACGGAACTCTTATCGACGATTCGTTTGCCGATGAGATTAAAGAGGTAGGAAACTTCTTTGCAACGTTCTCAATTGAGGGCTATGAGGAGGAAAACGACTTCCGCCGCGGCGAGGGTACGTTTAAAAAGTGTACCGCCGCTATGAAGAGACTTAAGGACAGAGGCGTTCCCTTCGGCGCGTCACTTTGTTATACAAGTAAGAATACGGAGCTGCTTGCCTCCGACGAATATATGGACTGGCTTATTGACCAGGGCGTAATGTACGCTTGGTTCTTTACGTATATGCCAACCGGAAACGGCGCGCTTACCGAGCTTATGGTATCCCCCGAACAGAGAGCGCTTATGTATAAGAAAATGCATGAGTGGCGCCATACAAAGCCGATTTTTGCTCTTGATTTCTGGAACGACGGCGAGTACGTTCAGGGCTGTATCGCGGGCGGAAGACATTATTTCCATATTAATTCAAACGGTGACTGCGAGCCCTGCGCTTTCGTACACTATTCAAACGTTAATATTAAAGAGAAGTCGGTTCTTGAGGCGCTTCAGAGTCCTCTCTTTATGGCGTATAAGAAGAATCAGCCGTTTTCTAATAATATGCTTCGTCCCTGTCCTGTGCTTGATAACCCGGGCGCAATCTCAAAAATGGTTGCCGAGACGGGCGCATATTCAACCGAGATGGAGCATCCCGAGCCTGCAAACGCTCTCTTTGACAAGACCGTTGAGGCTGCAAAGGCGTGGAAGGTAAAGGCTGACGAGCTCTTTGACCGCGACGAATATATCGCAAAGCACGTTAAGGACGAAAATATGTATAACTTTGAGAAGCCCGACGAGGAAAGAGACTTCAAGGAGTTTGAAAAAACAGAGTAATCTTAAAGGGCGGAGCTAATCCGCCCGTAAGTTTTTTAAGGATTTTATTATGTTCGGTTTTATTAAAAAAGGAAAAATTGAATATATCGTTGCCGGTCTCGGAAACCCGGGAAGCAAATATGCCAAAACAAGGCACAACGCAGGCTTTATGGCGCTTGACCGACTCGCGCGCGAGGAGGGCTTTGAGTTTAAAAAAATGAAATTCAGAGCGCTGATTGCCGACGAAATGATAAACGGCACGAGATGTCTTATTATGAAGCCCCAGACTATGATGAATCTTTCGGGCGAAGCGATTATTCAGGCTGCGGATTACTATAATATCCCCGACGAGAATATAATAGTAATATTTGACGACGTAAGTCTTGACGTCGGAAAAACGCGTGTTCGCCGAAAGGGCAGCGCGGGCGGCCATAACGGAATTAAAAGCATTATCTCCTGTCTCGGAAGCGAAAATTTCCCCCGAATTAAAATCGGAGTCGGAAAAAAACCGGCGGGAGAGAGCGACATGGTTGAGTGGGTGCTCGGAGAATTTCCGAAGAGCGAAAGCGAAAACCTTGATAAAGCTCTTGATAACACGCTCGGCGCGCTTAAGCTCCTTGTAAAGGGCGAAACGGATAAGGCGATGAACGAATATAATTCGTAAATATATCCGAAGGAAAATCTAATATGAGTTGTTTTTCAAAAGTGTTTGAAAAAAGTGATGAATTTTTAAGCCTCGGCAGCGCATTGGGGGGTACCTCCGGCGCAGTCGGGGCTGTAGGTCTTGCCGGAGAAAGCAAGCTCCTTCTTATTCACTCGCTCCAGAAAAGGCTTAAGAAAAGGGCGGTTATAATAACCCCCGACGAGGCGAGCGCAGTTAGGGCTTACGAAAACCTTTCGGCGCTTCAGAAGGGCGTTTTGCTCTATCCCAAAAGGGAGTTTACCTTCCTTGAGGTCGAGGGTATAAGCCGTGAGTTTGAACAGCTCAGGCTCGGCACACTTGCAAATATTATTGAGGGAAATTACAGCGCGGTCGTTGCTTCGGTATCGGCGGCTATCCAGCTTACAATGCCTCCCGAGGAGCTGAAAAAGCGTACCTTTACGGTTCATACGGGCGATGAAATCGAGCTTGACGATATTGCCCAAAGGCTGGTAAAGGCGGGCTATACGCGCTTTGACGAGGTTGACGGCACGGCGCAGTTTGCAATAAGGGGCGGACTTATTGATATTTTCCCGCCCGGCGCTTCCTCTCCGGTAAGAATTGAGCTGTGGGGCGACACGGTGGACTCGATTGCCCGCTTTGATATTTCAACCCAGAGACGCTCCGAAACAGTCAAGGCGGTTAAGCTTATTCCCTCAACCGAGGTGCTTTTTGATTCCCCCGCCGAACAGGCGAAGCGAATTGAAGCCCTTGCGAAGGGCCTTGAGGGAAAGGCGACGAGGGCAAGGGAAAAGCTTTATAAGGACGTTGATGTTTTAAAACAGGGAATCAATCTTCACTGCAGCGATAAATACCTTCCTCTCGCGTATAAATCAGAGGGGCTTTTCGACTATTGCGACGGGCTTCTTTTTGCGCTTGATACCGCGGGAATAAAGGATAAATGCAATAACTCGAATAAGCTTATGCTTGAGGAGCTTAAATGGTTTTCAAAGGACGGAATAATATGCGCAGGTATTGATAAATTTCAGCTTACCTTTGACGAGCTGTGCGACAAGTATACCTCGCTTAACGCGGTTTATCTTGATTCGCTGCCGAGGGGCAGCTTTGACACTCCCGTAAAGCACCTTTCAAATTTCAAAGCCTACGAAATAAACGCCTTCAGCGGTACGGTAAGCCAGCTTAAGGACGAGCTTTTTCCGCTTATTAAAACGAACTGTGCCGTCGCTATTATGGCGGGCACGGCGAGAGCGGGTAAAGCCCTTGCCGACGATTTAAACGAAAAGGGCGTAAGGGCGTTATTCTTTGAAAAGAGGCCCGCCGAATTTACAAGAGGAATTGTATCGGTTATATCGGGCTCGCTCAGCTCGGGCTTTCGTCTTGCCGACGAAAAATTTGCGTTGTTCACTCAGGGAAGGGGCGAACAGTCAAGAAAAAAGCATAAGCGTTTTTCCTCAAAGGACGCGCTTCACTCCCTTGACGAGCTTGAAAAGGGCGACTATATCGTTCATAACGTACACGGTATCGGCGTATTTCAGGGAATACAGGCGCTCGATATGCAGGGACTTCGCAAGGACTATATTAAAATAGGTTACGCAAAGGGCGATACCCTCTACGTTCCCGTAACCCAGCTTGACCTTGTGTCTAAATACATCGGACCTCAGGAGGAAACGAGAGTTAAGATTAACCGCCTCGGCTCGGCTGAGTGGTCAAAAACCAAACAGAGGGTTAAGGCGAGCGTTCAGGATATGGCAAAGGAGCTCATCGCTCTTTATGCAAAGCGCATAAGCACTAAGGGATATCAGTTCAGCGAGGATACCGATTTACAAAGGGATTTCGAGCTTCGCTTTGCCTACGAGGAAACCGAGGATCAGCTGCGCTGTGCCGACGAAATTAAGAGCGATATGGAAAAGCCCTCGCCGATGGACAGACTTCTTTGCGGTGACGTTGGCTTCGGAAAAACCGAGGTTGCCCTTCGCGCGGCGTTTAAATGTATAGGCGACAGCAAGCAATGCGCTATTCTCGTACCTACAACCGTTCTTGCAATGCAGCATTTTGAAACCGCCAAAAGGCGCATGGAAGCCTATCCCGTAAGGATTGAAATGCTTTCGCGCTTTGTGTCCCCCGCAAAACAAAAAGAGATTTTGCACGATTTGGCGCAGGGACGGGTTGACCTTCTTATCGGAACCCACAGGATTATAAGCAAGGATATTTCCTTTAAGGATTTGGGGCTTCTTGTTGTTGACGAGGAGCAGCGTTTCGGCGTTGCTCAAAAGGAAAAAATCAAGGAAAAATTCCCGAAGGTGGACGTGCTCACCCTTTCGGCTACTCCTATTCCGAGAACGCTTAATATGGCAATGAGCGGTATAAGGGATATGTCGCTTCTTGAGGAGGCTCCCGGAGACCGCCGTCCCGTACAGACCTACGTTATGGAATACGATTTCGGTGTTCTTGTTGAGGCAATGGAACGCGAGCTTTCAAGGGGCGGACAGTGTTATTTTCTGCATAATAATATTGATACAATCGACCATACCGCCCTGCTTATTAAAAAGGCGATTCCCGACGCGCGTATCGGCATTGCCCACGGACGTATGAGCGAGGAGCAGCTCAGCGACGTGTGGGAGGGTCTTATAAGGGGTGAGATTGATATTCTCGTTTGTACTACTATTATTGAAACGGGAGTCGACGTTCCCAATGTTAATACCCTCATTATTGAGCATTCCGACCGTATGGGACTTGCCCAGCTTCACCAGATAAGGGGAAGAGTCGGACGCTCGTCACGGCGCGGCTATGCGTACTTTACCTTTACGAGGGGCTCCTCCCTTTCCGAGATAGCAACAAAAAGGCTTGAGGCAATAAGGGAATATACCGAATTCGGCTCGGGCTTTAAAATTGCAATGCGCGACCTTGAGATAAGGGGAGCGGGCTCGCTTCTCGGAAATAAACAGCACGGTCATATGGAAGCCGTCGGCTACGATATGTACCTTAAACTCCTTGAGGAGGCGGTACAGGAGGAAAAGGGCGAAAGACCCGTCGATACTCCCGAAAAGGAGTGTCTTATCGACCTTCCCGTAAACGCTACTATTCCCGAGGATTATATTACCTCAATGTCCTCGCGCCTTGCAATGTATAAGGCGATTGCAAATATTAAAAGCGATAAGGACGCGGGCGACGTTTACGACGAGCTTACCGACCGTTTCGGCACACCTCCCGAGCCCGTTTACGGACTTGTTGAGATTGCGCTTTTGCGTAATACCGCACTGTCGCTGGGCATAAATGAAATTAAGCAAAACGCGGGCGCGGTTAACTTTTACGTTGACGACGTTAAAATGGAATATCTTATTGCGCTTAATGAAAAAATGAGGAACCGCGCAAGCTTCAAGGCGGCAAAGCGCTACTTTATTTCGGTTAAGCTCCTCGGCGAAACGCCCGTCGAAACCGTAAGAAATACCTTAAATATTTTACAAAACGCATAATTTTAACACTTCGGCACATAATAACGCCGAGGTGTTAATTTATGTCAGAAAGATACTCAAGAAAAAAGAAAAACGATATGGGAAGACTTAAGGCGATGTTTTCCGTTGTATGCCTTTGTATTATCGCGCTTGCAACGGTAATCTTCTTTTCGGGAAACAATTTAAAGAATAACAGCGTAAACGAAAATACGACCCTTAAGGCTACTACCGAGGTAAACAGAGCGGTAACGCTTGAGGAAACCACCGAAGAAACAACTGCGAAAAAGGCGGCGGTAAAAAGAAAAAAGTCGCCCCCGACGTCGATGAAAGCCGACGGGGAGAACACGCCCTATAAAAGCGATTATACCTATCCTATTAGTGAAGCTGTCCTTAAGGGCTACAGCGAGGAGCTCGTTTTTGACAAGACAATGGGGGATTACAGAGCCCACGCCGCCGTCGATTTCAAGGGCGCTAAGGGAGACGCCGTAAGGGCGGTAAACAAGGGAGTCGTAACCGACGTATACGATGATAATCTTCTCGGCGGAGTTATTGAAATTGACCACGGCGGAAAGCTTACGGCAAAATACTGTGGAGTTGAAAACGTATGCGTTAATAAGGGTGACAGCGTAAAAAAGGGCGAGAAAATCGCAACCCTCTCGACCGTTCCCTGTGAAAGCGCGGACGCGTACCATCTTCATTTTGAAACACGTATCGGCGCAAAGCCCGTAAATCCGCTTGACGTAATGAGCAAAAGCGAATAATAACAGTTGAAAATTGATAATTGACAATTGACAATTATGGGCGGGCTCTGCCCGCACCCGAAAATCATCCGTTATCCATTGTCCATTGACAGTTCAGCTCAGACTCTGTTATAATTAAACTATCTTAATTATAACGGAAGTGATACTATGAAGAACACTCTTGAAAGAGGCTCCTGCTCCGAAAACGGAATTAACCCGAGAGCGGTATATAACTTTATTGAGAGAAATGAAAAGGAAAAGCTCGGCGTTGACTCCTTTATGCTTTTAAAGGGCGGAAAGGTCGTTGCCGAGGGATATTATAATCCTTATACAAATAAGACTCCCCACGTTGAGTTTTCGCTTTCAAAGTCGATGAGCGCAACCGCGCTCGGCTTTGCCCTTGACGAGGGGAAGGTTTCCCTTGACGACTCAATTTGCAAATACTTCCCCGAATACGGAAAGCTTTGGTCAAACAAAAGAATTACCGTGCGCCACCTTGTAACGATGACCGCCGGTAAGATGATAGGTATGGCGACCGCAAGACATAAGGAGGACTGGATTAAAATCTTTTTTGACACTCCTCCGATTGCGCCGCCCGGAAAGCTCTTCCTTTATGTAAACGATAATTTCTATCTTATCTCAGCCATTATAAGCCGAGTTTACGGCGTAACCCTCGTGGACTTTTTAGAGCCGAGACTCTTTAAGCCCCTCGGTATTGAAAAGCCGTTCTGGGAGATTGATTCCTTCGGCTATGCGGCAGGCGGCTGGGGACTGTATATGCCTATTGAGGATTTGGCAAAAATTATGCGCTGTTATTCTCAGATGGGTAAGTGGAACGGAAAACAGGTTATTCCCGAAAAGTGGATTGAGGAAGCAACTAAATTCCAGACAAAAACCGTAAAGCACGGACAGCCCGACGTAGCGCAGGGATACGGCTACGGTATATGGATGACCTCAATTCCGAACGCGTACCGCTTTTACGGACTTTACGGTCAGCTCGGCTACGTATTTAAGGACAGGGATACCGTCCTTGTCGTTAACAGCGGTATCTCAAAGGATATGTATCTTGCCGCGGCGATAAACGATATGTGTAAAACCCTCTGGGATACTCCCGAGGAGGCATTTGAAACTAAGCTTAAGGATAAGCTTTCAAGGCTCGGCGATAAGGATATTCTTGATAAAAAGGAAAGAAATACCGCTCTTGAAAGAAAGTACAGCCAAAAGCCGCTTAAAACCCGGTCGGGTACCTTCGCTTCAATGCTTCCCGCAACGATGAGCGCCGTTTTTGACGAAAGAGTCGGACATATCGACCGCTTTATTCTTGACCTTAAGGATAACGGCGAGCTGTGGCTTATGTGGAAGGAGGGCGAATTTGTTAACGAGGTTAAGCTCGGCATGGACGGAAAATATGCCGAAACGCCAATTGAATTCGGCCAGCTTAAAATGCACGCCTGCACCAAAGCAGCGTGGCTCAACCCCAACGTATTAAGAGTTATTATAAGAATTAAAGAGGCGTGCGTTGCAAGACAGCTCGATTTTGATTTTTCAAACGAAAAGCATATAAGAATTACAAACAATTCGATACCCGACCTTCCGAACCTTGCCGCGCACTATGTTGACTTTTCGGGTATTCCGCTTACTAACGCGCTTGACAGCGCAATAGTAAAATACATCGCGCCCGCCGTGCTTGCCTACGGAGAGCCGACGTTCAGAGTTAAGAAGATAAAGAGAATATTTTAGTTATCCTACGACGGATATCGGATAACGGTAAGAGGGCGCGAGCGCCCTCTTTTTTGTTAATGCCGAACAATTACGACCTCCTTTGTGTCCTGAAAATTGTACTATGAATCACTTGTTATTTACTTTGATATTCAGGGGTGATATAGTGGAATTAAAGAAAGCAAAAAGGAGGCTTTATTATGAAAAAAATATTCTTTGATATGGACGGCGTGCTTGCCGAATACAGAAAGAACTGTACCGAGGAGGATATGAAAAAGAAGGGCTACTTTTATTCCCTCGAGCCCGAAAAAAATATGATTGAGGCGCTTAATATGCTTCTTGAAAACGGTGAGGAGCTCGGGGTCGGAGTCTGCGTTCTTACAAAGGTTTATCCAAGTGAGTTCAAATATTCCGTTCGCGAAAAGCTTGAGTGGCGCGATAAGTATCTTCCCGAGCTTTTTGACAGCGAGTTCGTTATGGTAAACGGCGACGAGGAGGAAAAGAGCGATGTCGTTAAGGCTCTGATAGGCGCGGGTCTTGACGAAAACTATATTCTTATTGACGACTATAATCCGAACCTTGCCGAATGGCGGAATGCGGGCGGAGAGGTTATAAAGTTTGTAAACAAGATTAACGACTCAAAGCGTTCCTTCGTAGGCAAGCGCATTAATTACAAAATGAGCCCCGAGGAATTATATCTTTCAATTCTTGCCTTTGCGGGTATTATCGTAGGCGAAAAGGCGGTTGCGTAAAAATTTGTTGAAGATTGCCTCACATTATGGTATTCTATATAATATAATGTTTAAGAGAGGTATTTTTAATGCAGGTTTACGAGCAGGTTGAAAACTATATGAAGCTCATCGGGCTTAAATACATAAAAAACGCTAACGACTTTGTTGCGGGTCTTGCCTACAGAACCGACAGGGCTTACGCCAAGGAAATGGCTGAGGAGCTCAATTCAAGAGCCGAGGGAGCGCCCCACGACAACACAGGCTTTTACGAGCTTAAAAACCGCACCCTTGACGGCTCGCTCTACGTTTCCGCCGCGTTTGACGGAGGAGTGTTCCGCCACATCGGAAATATTATTATGGATGAAAAGGAGCTTTTCTGCGGCGACGTTCTCGACCTTTGCTGCGACTGCGGTATCGTTACCTGCTTTATGGCGCAGACCTATCCCGAAACTAATTTTGTCGGAGTTGATATTAACGAGAGTGCGGTTAATAACGCAAGAGAGCTTGCTAAAAGGCTCGGAATAACGAACGCCGAATTTATCTGCGCCGACGTTTACGAAATGGAGCTTAACAAGAGATTTGCGCTTGTAACCTCGTTCAGAAGTCTGCTCGACGCAGCTGAGGCGCAGACCAAGGGACTTAACTTTATCGGCTACAGACCCGAAAGGGAGGAAACCTATAAAAAGGCGTTCGCCCCGTTTGCCCTTGCCGTTGACAAACATCTTGACGAGGACGGAAGCGTTTTAAGCGTTGAAAGATATACCGCCGAATACGGATGGCTCGGCTGGATGCAGGCCCTTGAGGAAAAAGGAATATACGCTCAGGAAAAAGGCGGACTTATGAGAGCCCAGGACCTTTCCTCGGTTAAGGAGTATTCCGTAACCTTTGCAAAAAGAGGCGAAAAGACCGACAGTCTTGAAGTGTTTAACTCGCTTCTCTCAAAGGATTTCAAATCGGGAACAGGTTACGACGGCGGTATGGCTGAATTTGCCCTTTACTACGACAGTGTGGGCGAAATAGAATTTTGCGACGTGCTTAAAAACGGACGTATGATTCACCAGTTTGCCTTTGCCGAAAACGAAAAGGGAAAGGGTATTTATTACGACGCGTCGAATAACGACAGAAAGATTAAATACTTCAATATGAAAAAAGAAGAAAAAATGCGCAAGGATTTTGAGGATAAGCTGGCGCTGTATGATACGGAAATATATGAAATTAAGCGCTATAAAAAATAAAATTCCGCAAAATTCGTCAATATGACGGTATTTTACCCTGTTTTCTCGTTAAAATATACAAATTGTAATAATTCTTTTTGTAAAATGTTTACAAAAAATTCAAATTTGAAAAAAAACTATTGAAATTTCGGCATTATGTTGCTATAATTCAATTGTAATCAAATAATAATAAGTAAAATTGTCTAAAATTTTACGATAGGAGCACTTATGAGTGAAACAATAATCAAAGCTCTTATCGCCATAGTTTATGGTATAATTTTAGGAATTGTTACAGTTCCTCTTTCGAAGAAGCTGGCGTCCTCAAGAACCGAGGACCCCGGAGTTCTCGCTCCGCTGAATAAAGCATATATTAAAGCGGGAGCGGTTATATTAGGTATCGGCGCTTCCCTCGGCCTGATGTTTACGGCTAAGGACTACGCGCTGCTGATAAGAAATTTGGCGTTTCTTATCCCGATTTTCGCGTTGAGCTTTGTTGACGCATATGTAAGAAAAATACCTAATTCGTGTCTGCTTTCAATCATGATAGGCCAGGTTGTCTATATAATATATAATTGTATAACGACAAAATCACCCGACATTATACCAAAGGTAGTATTCGGATTTATATTCGGAATGGGAGTTTGCTTAATCCCCGGCATTCTTAAAATTCCGATGGGAGCCGGAGATATTAAGTATAGCGCGGTGATAGGCTTTACGCTTTACCTGCTGGGTTATTTTGAGTCAATGGTTATTATGGCAATATTAATTGCTTTAACCTATCTCTATTTAAAACTCACAAAAAAAGGCGGTATGAAGACCTTGCTCCCGATGGGGCCCTTCCTTTCGGTCGGCGTTGTAATTTCAATGTGCGTCCCGCTCGGAAGTTTTATAGGTCAATCTAAATTGTTTTAATGGTGTAGACTTTTATATACCTTTAAATAAAAATTTTATAAGGAGGAAAAAGTAATGACATTTTTAAGAAATGAAGATGGACAGGGCATGATCGAGTACGCTCTCATCATCGGCCTCATCGCTATCGTAGCTATTGTTGCACTTGTTCTTCTTGGTCCCAAAATCAGAGAAATGTTCAACAACGCAAACGACAAGCTTACAACTGCATAATAAATGCAAAAAAACTGAAAAAACGGGGCGGGGCAACCTGCCCCATTTTTCGACGGATAATCACGGTGGTGATTTAATGAAAAGAATAAGAAAAATGAAGAGTGAAAAAGGTCAGGCCATTGTTGAGTTTGCAATGGTTTTCCCGTTATTTATTATTTTAGTTATGGGAATAATTGACTTCGGATGGCTGTTCTATAACTATATCTCTCTATCAAATGCGGCAAGAAACGCGGCGCGTATAGCCTGCGTTGAATATGACGAATGCTGTTATAACAAATCGGAAAACGTTCCCGTTTTGAACGAGACTTATTATCCCGACCTGGAAGAGCGCAATCATACCTATGAACAGACCGGTATTGATAAAAGATATTCCGAAGAGGAAATCAACATCTCAAAAATGGTTGCTTCCTCAGTTCCGCGGTCTATTAAGAACGTTACCTTCACTATAAGATACAGCTACGATAACGAGTATGACGGAACCTACAAGGTTACCGACCGCTATGAAAAGGGCGGAAACGTTACCGTAAGCGTAAAGGGAACAATTAACGTACTTACGCCCGTATTGGGTGTTTTCAGCGACGGTATGGAAAGGGAGCTCGGCGCGACTTCTACCTACAAGGTTGAAATGCAATACCAGGGAGACGACTGATGCCGCGGCAATCGGTCGAATAGCTTTTTGAGAAAATAACAGATTCTGATTTTAAATCAGAATCTTAAAATATATATTAAAATCTTAAATCCTGAAAGGATTAAAAAGGAGAATAATTTATGAAAAAGGTTTATCTTATCGCTGTAGTGTTCGCACTCATAGCAGCAATCGCAACGTATCTGTTTGCAACCCAGCTTGACAAAAAGACGACAATCAAGGACGCCGACACGGTTCCCGTTGTTGTAGCCCTTAAGGACATTCCACAGAACACGATTATTACTGCGGATATGCTCACAAAGGACGCAGGCAATTTTGAAGTAAAGCAAATTCCGACCGACTTCGCGGTTCCGGACCCGGTAAGCAAGCTCGAAGACCTTACCGACAGAGTTATCTGTGTTGAGGTAAAGGCAAAGGACCAGATTGGCGAAAGGTCATACGTAAGCGAGGACTCCGACAAAATCGGCTTATCCTTCAAGCTCGCTGACGGACATCAGGCGTATGCGTTAAGAGCAAGCGACGTTAACGGCGTTGACGGTTATATTTCTCCCGGCGACACGGTTGACATCATTACATACACTACGGGTGAAGACGGTAAGGTAAAGGGCAAGACGGCATATAAAAACCTTAAGGTTCTCAGAGTATCAAATAACACGGAAAATACTGCAGCAAGAAGCAGCGACTCCGCGATTACCGCTTACAGCACAATTACTGTAGACGTAACCAAGGAGCAGGCGCTTAAGCTTATCGAGGTTGAAAACGGCACCGACTACAAGCTTGTTCTTAATTCAAGAAAGGCTGACCAGAAAAGCTTAACCACCACAACCCAGGCTGCAAGTGAAGAAGCTTAATTAAATCTAAAGAATCGGAGAACTTTATTATGAGTAAATTTAATGTAGTTGTAGTGTCTAACGATACCGAGTACAAAGTATCGTTTAAAAATAAACTTACCGACGACCGCTTTACAATTGTCGGATATTCCGAAATTGAGCCGTCGGCTAAGGTAAGAATTACGGGCTTCGTTCCCGACGTTGTTGTATTTTTAGTTGACAATATGGATATCGACGCGTCCTTTATGGACTTTATTGAGTCGATGAATCTTTCCTCAATCGGCGCATTCCCCGTAATCCTTACCGACAAGGTAAGCGTAGACCTCGTAAATATGGCTGCGCAGTCCGGCGTGCGCCAGGTTATGGACCTTGACGTATCGGGCGAAGAATTTACTTCTTCAATAATCAAAATTATTGAAAAAGAAAGAAAATATAACGTTTCCACAACGAGCGAAAAGAAAACCCGTTCAAGAGTTTTCGGCTTCTTCAGCGGTAAGGGCGGCGTAGGTAAAACCACTCTTTGCACAAACGCTGCGGTTGCGCTTGCTTCAAGGGGCAAAAAGACCCTCCTCGTTGACCTTGACCTTCAGTTCGGCGACGCGGATATGGCGCTTGACATTGAGCCCAAGGAAACTATCGTTGACCTTTCAAGAGACCCCAACGGAATTACTCTTGATTCAATTATTTCCGTTTGTACAACCCATCCCTCGGGCTTCCAGATGCTTGCTTCTCCCAGCTCGCCCGAGCTTGCGGAATATGTAACCAGCTCCGCGGTTAAAACTATTCTTGATATTGCAAGAAACCAGTTTGAGTATATTCTCATTGACTGCGGCTGCGCGCTTGTTGACCCCGTAATTACGGCGCTTGAAAACAGCGACACAATCTTTATGGTAAACGACGTAAACATTCTTTCTCTTAAAAGAGCCAAGGTTTGCTTTAACGTAATTCAGCAGCTCAACCAGAAGGAAAAGGCTCGTCTTATCATCAACAAAAATGTTAAGAAAAACACAGTAACCATTGCAGACTATGAAAATCTTCTCGGAATTCCGGCATATGCCGTTATCTCCGACGACTTCAAATCGGTAAACACCTCGCTTAATAACGGTCAGCCCGTTGTTATGTTCAGACCTCGTTCTCCGATTGCGAGAGACCTCTCCGAAATGGTTGACAAGATGATTTTGGAGCGCGAGGGTACTCTTGAAAACTCCACGGCAAATAAAGGAAGAAAGAAGAAGAAAAGCTAATGGGATTACTTGACAGATATTCGGCCGCAAATCCGGAAGCGGAGGAGGCCCGTGAAAACGGCGCCCAGCGTGGCAATGTTCATAAAACGACGGCGGCGATAATCGACGACCGCTTTGCCGCTGCAAAAGCGCGAATTCACGCAAAGATAATTGATAAAACCGTTAACAGCGACGCAGTTGTTACCGAAGACGGTATGCGTCAGCTTATACGCGAGTACGTTGAACGCCCCGAATACGAAATTCCCCGTATGGACAGGGAAACAATCGCAGGCGAGCTGTTTGACGACATTATGGGTTACGGACCCATTCAGCCCCTCGTTGACAGCGACGAGTACACCGAGATTATGGTTAACGGCTGGAGCCAGGTTTACGTTGAGCACGCCGGTAAAATTACCTTAACCGATATTCAGTTTAAGGACGACGCTCATGTAAGAACAATCATTGACAGAATCGTTACAAAGGTCGGCCGTCACGTTGACGAAGCAACCCCGATGTGTGACGCCAGACTTCCCGACGGCTCCCGTGTTAACGTAATTATTCCTCCGGTTTCACTTGTTGGACCCGTTCTTACAATCCGTAAATTCGCCAAGACTCCTCTTACCGCGCAGAACCTTCTTGCATGGGGCTCAATTTCAAATCAGATGCTTCAGTTCCTTGAGGCTGCGGTAAAGGGAAAACTCAACATAATTGTATCGGGTGGTACCGGCTCGGGTAAAACAACCCTTTTAAACATACTTTCGTCATATATTCCTCACGACGAAAGAATTGTTACTATTGAGGACTCCGCCGAGGTACAGCTCAAGCAGGAGCATGTTATTACTCTTGAGAGCAGACCCGCAAACGTTGAGGGCAAGGGTCGTATCAGCATCAGAGACCTTGTAGTTAACTCCCTTCGTATGAGACCTGACCGAATCATCGTCGGTGAGGTTAGAAGCGACGAGACCCTTGACATGCTTCAGGCTATGAACACGGGTCATGACGGCTCGCTTACCACAATCCACGCAAACTCGCCCAGGGACTCAATCTCCCGTATTGAAACGATGGTTATGATGTCGGGCTCTGAGCTTCCGTCAAAGGCTATACGCGACCAGGTTGCTTCGGCTATCAACATTATCGTTCAGCAGGCACGTTTAAGAGACGGTACCAGAAAAGTAACCTCAATTTCCGAAATAGTCGGAATGGAGGGCGATATTATCCGTATGCAGGACATCTTTGTATATGATACCGAGGGTGAGCTTGACGCTACGGGTAAGTTTAAAGGAAGCTTTAAAGCAACGGGTATTGTTCCTAAATGTATTGAAAAAATACGTGAAAACGGAGTGAAAATAGACAATGACTGGTTCCATAGTTAGTATTATATTTTTTACAGTCTCTTTCGCGCTTTTGACCTTTGCGCTGGCTTACATTACCGCTTCTACGGTTCTTGCAAATAAAATTGCAACCGAAAAGAGAATTGAGGAGCTTAATAAGTCGCAGGGCGACGCGGACGAGCTTGCTCTTGTAAAGAGCGAAAGCAAGTCATCAAGAAGAAAAAGAGAGAAAAAACGTGAAAACCGAGCAATTGACGAGAGAATCGGCTCTTTGATTTACGCCCAGCTTCAGGCTGCGGACGTTAAAATGAGACCCGAGGAATTCCTTTTAATCTGGGTTCTTATTGCATTTGTGCCCGGCGGACTTGTTGCATTGTTTATGCAAAACGCCGTTGTTACCATGGCGCTTATTATTGCAGGTCTCGTTCTCCCGATTGCGTATTTGAAAATGAAGCAGAAAAGCAGAATCAAGAAGTTTGAGGATCAGCTCTCGGACGCGCTTATGATTTGTTGCTCCTGTCTTCGTTCGGGTCTCAGCTTTACTCAGGCTATGGAGACCATTGCTCACGATATGGACGCGCCGATTTCAACTGAATTTGACCTTACGCTAAAAGAGATGAACATGGGCTATTCGATGGACGACGCGCTTGAAAACCTTGGTAAGCGTATGAAGAGCCGCTTCGTTGACCTTATGGTATCGGCGGTACTCGTTCAGAGGCAGACCGGTGGTAACCTTTCTAAAATTCTTGAAAATATTTCGGATACAATCAAAGAAAAAATGAAGCTCAAAAAGCAGCTTAAGACCGCTACCGCCTCGGGAAGAACCTCGGGTATGATTGTAGGTCTTATGCCCGTAGCACTTCTCGGTATGTTCAGCGCGGTAAACTATGAATTTGTAAGCGTGCTTTTTGAGGAAACAAGAGGACATATTCTTTTAGCTGTTGCGGCAGGACTTGAGCTGCTTGCGTTTGTGGCGGTAAAGAAGATTATAAGTGTAAAGATGTAGGAGGGGCGTTAGTATATGGTACAATTTTTAGTTATTGCATACAGCCTTTTTGCACTTTGCGTAGTTGTATTGTTACTCAGCCGTAAAGGCCAGGAAGAGGACAACAATTTAAGACGTAAGCGCGCCATAGGCAAGGAAACCGTTAAGGCGGATTATAAAAACGTAAATACCTCGTTCACCGAGCGTATTATAAAGCCGATTGTAGATAAGATTACACAGTCCGACAGATACGGCGAAAACGCAACAAAAAGCGAAAGACAGAGAAAGAATAATGAAATTCTCGCTCTTAAGCTCAGAAAGGCGGGCTTCCACCTTTCGGCGGCAAGCTTTTCGTTCTTTAAAACGGGCTTTATGATTATCGTTGTAATTATGTCAATCGGACTCGGCTTAATCCTTTATTCAAGCTCAAAATATGCAATTTTTGTAACGATTATCGGAATTGTAATCGGTATTTTAGGACCCGATGTATTCCTTATGAGCCGTGTTAAGAGCCACCAGACAGCTATTAAAGACCAGCTCGCCGACACAATCGACCTTATGAGCGTTTGTATGGAGGCAGGTTTGAGCTTTGACGCTTCCCTCGTTAAGGTAAGCGAAAGAATGGAAGGTCCTCTTATCGACGAGCTTATTACCGTATTCAGACAGATTCAGCTCGGTAAAAACAGAAACGAGGCATTAAAGGCGCTTGCCGATTCGTCGGACGTAAAAGAGCTTAAAACCTTCGTTTCCGCTATTATTCAGGCGGGCTCGCTCGGTATTCCGATTACCAACGTACTTGATTCACAGGCGGAGCAGCTCCGAATGAATAAGGCTGAAGAGATTAAAGAGGTTGCCGCAAAGGTACCTACAAAAATGACTATCCCTACGGTACTTCTTATCCTTCCGGCAATTTTCTGCGTAATTTTAGGACCGGTTGTATTCTCGGTTATGGATAATATGAAAGGTGCATTTTAATAATGCAGATTCTTAAAATCGAAAAAAACGGCGAAATTATTTGTCCCTACGTTGAGGACGCAAGTAATTTTTTCAGAAGATTTATGGGGCTTATGTACAGAAAGAGTATCCCCTCTGACCACGGATTACTCCTTACGCCCTGTAATGAGATACATACCTTCGGAATGCGTTTTGATATTGATACCGTAACGCTTTCAAAGGACGACGAGGTTTTATTTATTGACAGAGCGGTAAAGCCTCGTAAGGTCAGAAAAAAGGTCAAAAACGGCTACAAGGTTTTAGAACTCAACAGCGGAATTGCGGATGAAATCGGAATTGAGCTCGGCGATAAGCTTGTATTTTCACCGTTTGATAAAAAATAATTACTTGGGAGACACTGTATTATGAGCGAAGTAAACAGAGAACAAATATTAGGTTCGGCAGCAAAAATCTATCCGTTTGACAAGGTGCTCAGAGGATATGATACAAAACAGGTAGAGGAGTATATCGACGGTCTCATTGCGTCCAATAAGAGCGCAACTGAAATGTTTGACTCAAGATTTAATGAGATGACCAACGAGAATACTATGCTTAAATATGAGCTTGAGCAGATAAAGCAGGACCTTACGCGAATGACAAATATGTATAACTCGGTTCGCGAGGAAAAGGAAAAGCTTGCTCAGAAGGCTGCAAAACAGGTTGTTGTAGCTCAGGATAATAGTGCCGAAATCAAGGAATACGAGGAAAAGATTGATAAACTCACCTCAAAGAACCGACTTCTTCAGGAGGATAATAAGAAACTTGAAGAAAAGAACAGGGATATGCAAAGGGATATAGCGCATCTCACTAAGAAGGTTGACAAGAACAGAAGCAAGATTAACAACCTTACCGAGCAGGTTGAGGTTGGTCTTCCCGAGGATAACAAATATTACGAAATTACCCAGATTTACGAAGCCGCAATTGATAAGGCAGAGGACCTTATTTACCGTCTTCAGACTGAGCTTTCCCTTGCTCACTCAAAGGCTGAGGACGCAGGCGGTAAGACAGAAGAAAAATAACAAAATAAGTATAGTAATTAATATATAATTTTAGCATTCGGCGAAGCAAAAGGGGGAATGCTTTGTGAAAAGATTAAATAAATTCAGAAAGGAACACGGCGCCATTACGTTGATGACGGCTGTACTGCTTGTCGTGCTGCTCGGATTTACTGCGCTTGCGGTGGATTTCGGCGTGCGTTACGTAAGCGGTGCAAAGCTTCAGAACGCTGTTGACGCCGCTGCTACGGCTGCGGCTGCAAGCATCGGTGACGTTGACCAGTCGATTGAAGATACGGCGTACCATTACCTTGCATTAAACGGTTTTGATAAGGACGATAAATATAAGGATAAAATTAACCTTGATATCGAAACCAAGGGAGTAGTGGATTTAGAGACTGTTGACGATGAGGATTACATCACAGCGGGCTTTTATAAGCTTACCGTTGAGGTTGATGAAAACACTCTTTTTGCCAATATTCTCGGCGTCGATTCAATGAAAATTGTAAAGACGTCCTATGTTCGTTGCAGACCTAATTATGTTTCAATGCCGAGAGCGTTGAATTATACTATTTTTGCGGGAAGCACGGACCCGAGAGTTGCAAGCTTTAACGAGACCAACCCGGCGGCTATTAAGGTTGACGGAAGAACCTCGGATACGATTAACAGTATTGCAAACTTCTTTGAAAGAGCGATTAACTGGACCAATGCGTCAATCGTTCAGCCGATTATCGGTATTTTCGGCGGTACTCCGGATACTAACGACCTTGTTAATATTAACCTTTCGGAAATCGTATGTAACGGCGACGTTCACTCTAACTCAAATATCCGTATAGGCGTTCAGGCGCTTAACGTCAGCCGTGTTAAAGACCGCGACTATGAAGGTGTGAGCGACACCGAACAGAACTCCGCGGCAACAAACCACAACTCGGGCGAGATTAACGATGCGCACGACTACGGTCAGGTAACGTTTACCGCTATTGCGGAAAACAGCCCGATTAAGGTTAACGGAGAAAAGCGAGGAATCGTTTTCACAAACAGCCTTAAAAACTCTAACGACGGTAAGTCGACCCATATCTACGTTCAGAACCAGCAATATCTTCGTATGACTCAGGACTTCCTTGACGCTCTTGATTACGTTGATTTTGCAAAATGCAGCGATACGGCTCAGCTTCGCGCCGAATTCCGCCGCGTTATTGAAAACGACGACCCCGAAAAGTCGTTCTTTGCTCAGCACCCCGATATAGCAAAGGACCCGACAAGAAAGGCGGCTCTTGAAAACCAGGTTGACCTTATTGAGTTTGACCCGAGCAGCCACCAGATTTATCTTGATTATGATATTACAAACGGAAGAGGACTTCTTCAGAATCAGAAACAAATAGTATATAACATAAGCCATAAGAAGGCTGAAGAAATATTAACCGACTTCGTAAGCGAGCTCAGGGAATATCATGCAAATACGCCGGTTGAAGACAAGACCCCCGAAAATCATCCGCGTACTCTGATAGACGTTGAGGCAGGTAATAATTTAGACCCGC
>JAFSZK010000008.1 GCA_017458975.1 Eubacterium sp.
AAAATAAAATAAAATTCAATAATAAGTATTCTATTGCATTAAGAATAAAAAAGTGATAAAATACTTTATTATATGTTTTGCGGAGGATATGTTATGACAGAGTACAAAAATATGACAAAGGAGGAGCTTCTTAACGAAAGGGAAGCGCTCCTTAAAAGATATAACGAATATAAGGCAAGAGGCTTAAAACTTGATATGTCAAGGGGCAAGCCGGGAAGCGACCAGCTTGAGCTGTCAATGGGACTTCTTGACGACCCCGATTACGTTGTTGACGGAATTGACCTCAGAAACTACGGTATTCTTGAGGGTATTCCAAGCTGTCGTAAGCTCTTTGCGGATTTGCTCGGCGTTGAGCCTAAGAATATTCTTATCGGTCCTAACGCAAGCCTTTCGCTTATGTTTGACTATATGGCGCAGTGCTATTCCCACGGCGCGTGCGGAAATACTCCGTGGAGTAAGCTTGAAAATGTAAAGTTTCTCTGTCCCGTTCCGGGCTATGACAGACATTTTACAATTCTTGAATATTTCAATATTGAAATGATTAACGTTCCCATGACCGACGAAGGTCCCGATATGGATACGGTTGAGGAGCTGATTAAGGACGAGAGCGTAAAGGGTATGTTCTGCGTTCCGAAGTATTCAAATCCGCAGGGCATTACTTACTCCGACGCGGTTGTAAGACGTATTGCAAAAATGAAACCTGCCGCTAAGGATTTCAGGGTTATCTGGGATAACGCTTACTGTATTCACGATATTTATGAGCAAAGCGATGAGCTTCTTAATATATTTGATGTGCTTAGCGAGTACGGAAACGACGATATGGTAATTGAGGTTTGCTCAACCTCAAAAATGACCTTCCCGGGCGCGGGTATATCAGCGCTTGCGGCAAGCGATAATAATATTACCGATATTTTAAGACGCCTTAACTGTCAGACAATCAGCTACGATAAAATGAATCAATACCGCCACGTTAAGTTCTTCGGCGACGTAAAGGGTATTGAGGAGCATATGAAAAAGCATGCAGCAATTTTAAAGCCGAAGTTTGAAATGGTGCTTTCACATCTTGAAAACGAGCTTGGCGGACTCGGTATTGCCTCCTGGATTAAGCCGAGGGGCGGATACTTTATCAGCCTTGACGTAATGGAGGGCACGGCTAAAAGAACCGGCGAGCTCTGTAAGGAGGCGGGCGTTACGCTTACAAACGTAG
The DNA here is from genome assembly GCA_017458975.1 of Eubacterium sp. Taxonomy (GTDB): domain Bacteria; phylum Bacillota; class Clostridia; order Oscillospirales; family Acutalibacteraceae; genus Eubacterium_R. The sequence continues at coordinate 1,208 of JAFSZK010000008.1, forward strand.
GCGCAACCTATCCCTACGGAAGGGACCCGAAAGACAGCAATATCCGTATTGCTCCGTCGCTTCCTCCGGTTAATGAGCTTGACATAGCGGCTCAGATACTTTGCGTAAGCGCAAGGCTTGCGGCAATTGAAAGGATTTTAGAGAAATGAATGTAGGTGCGTCAACCTCGTGCTTTTATCCGCTTGAAACGGAAAAGGCGTTTGATAAGGTTTGTAAGCTCGGCTTTGACAAGGCTGAAATATTCTTTAATACAAGCAGCGAGCTTGAAGAACCCTTTGTAAACGAGCTTAAGAATAAGGCGGACTTTTACGGCGTTAACGTTCTTTCAACCCACCCGTTTTCGTCTGCGCTTGAAAATATGTGTATTTTCGGCGAATACCAAAGGCGTTTTGAGGATTTTGTAGGGCTTTATGAAAAGCAATGCCATGCCGCGGCAATGCTCGGCGCAAAGGTAGTTGTTATTCACGGCGCAAGGGATAAAAGAAAAATTGAGCTTCCCGACGAGGCGTATTTCGAGCGCTTTTCAAAGCTTATTGAAATAGGCAAAAAAGAAGGCGTTATGGTTTGTCAGGAGAACGTTCATATATTCAAAAGCCAGCATATCGCATTTTGTAAGCGTATGAGAGCCGCGCTCGGCGACGACTTTCATATGGTGTTTGATATAAAACAGTCAATCCGTGCAGGTTACGACCCGTTTGTATTTCTTGGGGAAATGAAGGACAGTATAGTACATGTTCACCTGAGCGACAATCGGGTGCCCGAGTCGGATTGCCTTGCTCCGGGCAAGGGGAATTTTGATTTTGGGCGGCTGTTTAAAACCCTTGAAGAAGCGTCTTACAAGGGCGATTATGTTATTGAAATATATTCAAAGGGAATTGATGTTGAAAGCGATTTGAGCTTCTCAAAGGAGTATCTTAAAGGAATATATTAATGAAGAATTTAAGCAACAAGACTAAGGGGATTATTTGCATAATACTTTCGGCGCTGAGCTTTTCGGGTATGAGCTCGTTTATTAACCTGTCAGGTGATTTGCCGACCGCGCAAAAGGTTTTCTTCCGTAATCTTGTTGCTTTGTTTTTTGCTTCGGCAATGCTTATTAAAAACAGGGAACCGTTCAAGCCCGTTAAGGGTACGTTTCCTTTTCATTTACTAAGGGCAAGCGCGGGACTGCTCGGCGTTTTCGGCAATTTTTATGCAACGACGCATATGGCGCATACCGCCGACGCCGCAATGCTCAATAAAATGAGTCCGTTTTTTACACTTGTTTTTTCGGCAATCTTTTTAAAGGAAAGGGTTAAGCCCGTTCAGGGACTTGCAATAGTCGGCGCGCTCGTCGGCGCAGGACTTGTGATTAAGCCCGATTTCAAAAACGAGGAGCTTATCCCCGCCATTGCGGGACTGCTCGGCGGAATGTGTGCGGGAGCGGCGTACACCTGCGTAAGACATATGGGAAATAAGGGAGAAAACGGACGCTTTACCGTATTTTTCTTCTCGGCATTTTCGATTGTTGTTACCGCGCCGTTTCTTATTTTCGATTATCACCCTATGACAAGTCGTCAGCTAATTTACCTTCTTTTGGTCGGATTATGCGCTGCGGGCGGACAGTTCGGAATTACCGCCGCATATACCTATGCTCCGAGCAGGGAAATCTCAATTTACGATTATTCAAATATTATTTTTACGGCGATTGAGGGCTATCTCTTTTTGGGACATCAGGTACCCGATATGCTCTCGCTTGTGGGTTATTTTGTTATTATAATTATGGCTGTCTGGATGTTCGTCTACAATAACAAGGAAGACAAATTGAAAAGGACTTAATTTTGTCAATATCTTGTTGTAAAGCATAAATACTTGACTTTTACTATATCTTGTGTTATAATGCATAAGTACGTTAAAAATTTGCAAAACAAAAGGAGGTTATTTTTTATGAAATGTCCGTTTTGCGGTTTTACCGACAGTAAGGTAATTGACTCACGTCCTACCGATGAAAACGAAAGAATCAGAAGAAGAAGAGAATGTCTCCAGTGCTCAAAGAGATTTACTACCTATGAGATTATTGAGGATGTTCCGATTATCGTAGTTAAAAAGGACAAGTCAAGAGAAGTATTTGACAGAAACAAGATTCTTAAGGGTATGCTTCGCGCGTGCGAAAAGAGGCACGTAACCGTTGCAGAGCTTGAGCAGAAAATCGGCGAGATTGAGGCTGCGCTCCAGGCTTCGGTTGACAGGGAAGTAACCTCTGCAAGAATAGGCGAGCTTATTATGGATAAGCTTAAGGATATCGACGAGGTTGCGTATGTACGCTTCGCTTCCGTTTATAAGGAGTTTGACTCGGCTGAATCCTTCCGTGAGGAGCTTGCAAAACTTAACAGTTAGTCAGAAGACGGCTTAACGCCGTCTTTTTTAATTATCAAATATCAATCTATAGCGTTCCCGAAAACGGGGAACGCTATATTTTGTTGTTGAAATTTCCTTTGTCAGGGTATATAATATAATCAAACAAATGTTCGATAAGGTGAAAAAATGGAAAGAACCGTTTTACATGTTGACTGTAACAAGTTTTACGCCTCGGTTGAGTGCTTATACCGCCCCGAGATTCGTAATAAGCCCGTTGCGGTCGGCGGCTCTCCCGAAAGCCGTCACGGAATTATTCTTACCAAAAACGAAATAGCTTCAAAATACGGTCTTACCGTCGGCGAGCCCCTCTGGAAAGCAAAACAAAAATGCCCCGACCTTGTTATAGTTCCGCCGAATTATCCGCTTTATCTGCGCTTTTCAAAGCTTTGCCGAAAAATCTACGAGGACTATACGGATTTGATTGAGCCTTTCGGTCTTGACGAGTGCTGGCTCGATATTACGGGCTGCGGGCGCGACGGCTACGAAACCGCCGAGGAAATACGAAACCGTATTAAGAGCGAACTCGGTATAACCGTAAGCGTCGGAGTCAGCTTTAATAAGATTTTTGCAAAGCTCGGCTCGGATTATAAAAAGCCCGACGCGGTAACCGTTATAAGCCGCGAAAACTATAAGGATATCGCGTGGCGCCTTCTTGTCGGCGATTTGCTTTTTGCGGGGCTCTCGACTCAGAAAAAGCTTAATTATTACGGTATTAATACAATCGGCGATTTAGCAAACGCAGATGTAAATATGCTTAAAAAAATTCTCGGTAAAAACGGAGTAACGCTCCACCGCTTTGCAAACGGACTTGATATTTCAAGAGTTCGCCATAAGGACGAAATTGAGGATTTGAAAAGCGTGGGAAATTCAACCACAACGCCGCGCGACCTAAAAGACTGCGACGATATTAAAACCGTGTTTTGCGTGCTTTGTGAAAGCGTTGCAAGGCGCCTTCGTGAAAACGGACTTAAAGGAAGAACGGTTACAATCTGGGTAAGGGACAGCGCTCTGTCCTCCTTTTCGCGCCAAAGAAAGCTTCCCGCCTGTACTAACGTAAGTACTGAGATATTGGACGTTGCAATGACTCTTTTTAAAGAGAATATCGGCGAGAGTTTTAAAATCCGTTCGCTCGGCGTTTCGGTAAGCGATTTTGACGTCGATTTCTGCGAACAGTATGATTTTTCAAAAACCGTTGAAAACCGTGAAAAGCTTGAAAAGCTTGAAAGGACGGTCGATTCGCTTAAGGTGCGTTTCGGTAATTACTGTATTATACGCGCAAGCCAGATGAAGAAAACCGACCTTTCGGGCTTTAATCCCCATGACGAGCATATTATTCACCCAATCGGCTATAAGGTATCTTAGGAGGTAAAAAATGCTGTCGTTTGACGAAACCGAATATAATAATCCGAATAAGCATTATACAAGCGTAAAGGCGTTTTTTGACGAGGAGGGAAATATAACTCCGCTTTCAATGAGCTATGAGGAACGCGAGCTTTAAATAGACAGAATATCGGATATACGCCCCGCCGCGTCCCTTAAATCGGGCGGCGCGGGAATAAGATATACCTGCTTTATAGAGGGCGTGAAAACTTATCTCTTTTTAGAAAACACAAGATGGTTTTATGAAATTGACAATTAAAAAGCGGAAGGCGTCTGCCTTCCGTTATTTTAATATTTCCTCAACGTTTTGTATCGGCTCCAATCCGAGCTTGTCGAGCTTCATATATAGTTTTTTGAGCTGCTCGGTTTCCTCGTAAACGCAGGGATAGTGCGCGTCAAGCCCTACCACAACGCGGTTGCCGTGCTTTTTAACAAGCTTCCAGAACGTATCATTGGGGTACTGCCTTTTATCCGAAAAGCCGAGAAAGTTGTATTCAAGCGGAATATCGAGCTTTTTAAGCTCCTTAACAAGGTATTCCATTTTTTGAACATAATAGGATTTAAGTCCCGCGAAATTGATAATATCGGGGTGGGCAACGTAGGCAAATTCACCCGTTTTAACGCCCTCAATAACCTGGCTTACATATCGGTCAATATCAACCTTGCGATAGGTTTTATGTCCGGTATATCTTGCCCAGCGCTCAACCTCGCTTCCCGTATAGTGCTGACCTAAAATAAGATAATCGTAGCCGAAGGATTTAAGGTATTCCATTTCCTTTTCAAAAAATTGGGGATAGTATTCAACCTCATATCCGAGCTTGATATCAATCTTATCCTTATATTTTTCTTTAAGCTTGTTTATGCTGTTAACATAATTTTCGGTAAGGTCGTTTTCAATACGGAAATTGCTTATGTGCTTACCGTCAAAAATATAGGGCGCATGGTCGGAAAAGCCGATTGTTTTATAGCCGTTTTCAATCGCCTTTAATACGTATTCCTCGTCCGTACCCTTTGCGTGGTGACACCTGAAGGTGTGGGTGTGTAAATTAAAATCGCAGGGAATTAACATTATTTAACGCTCTCCGTAAATCTTATAAACTGTTTCTTACCCTCGTCGTCCCTTGAATAAACTCCGCACTGCTCGAGAATAGAAGTGAAAACGATACCGATTTCCTTCTTTAAAATATCCTCGCAGTTATCGGGAGTGAGGGTGTATTTGTTTTTAATCATTTCAGCCCACTCGGCGTGCTTTGAAATCTTTTCGTTTTCGGTAATATCCTTACCGCCGATAAGCGCGTCGGCAAGAAGGCTGATTTCCTCCTTAAGTCTTGAGGGAAGAACCGCAAGACCCATAACCTCGATTAAACCGATATTCTCCTTTTTGATATGGTGGTATTCGGGATGGGGGTGGTAGAAGCCGAGCGGACATTCCTCGGTTGTAATATTATTGCGAAGCACGAGGTCAAGCTCAAATTTACCGTTTCTCATCCTTGCAATCGGGGTAATCGTATTGTGCTTTTCACCGTCGGTTTCGGCGTAGATAAACGCGTCTTCGTCGGTGTAGCTCCTCCATGCATTAAGTATTTTATCCGCAAGCTCGCAAAGCCTTTCCTTGCTTTCGCCCGAAATTCTTATAACGCTCATCGGCCACTTAACAATACCTGCCTCAACGTCCTCGAAGCCTGCAAAGGTAAGCTTTGTTTCAACGGGCGCCTTTGCCATTGCAAACTCATAGTTACCGCCCTGGAAATGCTCGTGGGTAAGAATTGAGCCGCCTACAATAGGAAGGTCGGCGTTTGAGCCTACAAAGTAGTGGGGGAAGAGCTCAACAAAGGAAAGGAGCTTTTCAAACGCGCCCTTGTTGATTACCATTGGAATATGCTCGCTGTTAAATACAATACAGTGTTCGTTATAGTAAACGTACGGGGAGTACTGAAGGAAGAAGTCCTCGCCGGCAAGGTCAATCGGAATAATCCTGTGATTCTGGCGCGCGGGGTGATTAACTCTTCCCATATAGCCCTCGTTTTCCTTACAGAGCTGACATTTAGGATATGCGCTTTGCTTCATTGTAAGGGCTGCGGCAATAGCCTTGGGGTCCTTTTCGGGTTTTGAAAGATTAATTGTAATATCAATATCGCCGTACTCGGTTTTTGTAATCCACTTAACGTCGTTTTTAATCCTGTATTCGCGGATATAATCGCTCTTTCTTGAAAGGTGATAATAGTATTCGGTAGCCGCCTTCGGCGATTCCCTGTACTTTTCGTTAAACTCCTTAATTACAAGCGACGGACGGGGAGTTAAGAGTCCCATAATTCCGGTATCGAAAAGGTCGCGGTAAACAATGCTGTCCTCACAGAGTCCGTTTTGCACAGCGTAATCGAGGATGGTTTTGAGAATATCCTCAAGATTTGCGTTTTGTTCACCCTCGCAATCCTCAAACGCTTCAATACCGAGCGCCTGACAAACAGAGTTTACGGAGAAAATAATATCCTCTTTTTCAATTAAACCTTCTCTTTGCGCGTAAAGCACAAGCGATTTTATTGCCTGGAAAATAGTCATAAAATGTGCTCCTTGAATTTTATGGTAATATTATAAAGTAATATCCTTATTTTTGCAATAGTATTTATTGATATAGTAAATAAAATATGCTATAATATTTATCGTTAAAGAGGTGGTATTATGAAAATATGTGTTTTCGGAGCGGCGAGTAAAACCATCGACGAAAAGTATCTTACAGCCGCCGAGGAGCTTGGGGAAAGCCTTGCCAAAAGAGGACATAATCTTGTTTTCGGCGCGGGCTCAACGGGCTTAATGGGAGCCTCGGCAAGAGGCTTTAAGAAGGGCGGCGCAACAATTCACGGCGTAGTACCTGAGTTTTTCAGGGGAGAGCTTTCCGACTTTGTTAACTGGGATTGCGACGAGCTTTCGCTTACCAAAACGATGAGGGAAAGAAAGGCTCTTATGGAAAAGCTTGCCGACGCGTTTGTTATTACCCCGGGCGGCGTGGGAACCTTTGAGGAGTTCTTTGAGGTGTTAACCTTAAAGCAGCTCGGACAACACCGAAAGCCGATTGCAATTTTAAATGTTGACGGCTATTATGACCCGCTTATTAACGCGATTGAATACTCAATTGAAAAGGATTTTATTAAGCCCGAATGCCGTGCTTTGTATAAATGCTTTACCGATTATGAAGAATTAGCGCACTATATTGAAAACGACGATATGCAAGGCTTAAATGTGAGCGATTTTAAATAAGGAGTAAATTATGAAAGACCATTATATTATTGCCATAGGCCGACAATTTGTAAGCGGCGGACGCCAGATAGGACATATGCTTGCCGATAAGCTCGGTATTGATTTTTATGACAGCAATAACCTGCGCGAGGAAGCAAAAAAGCTCGGTATAGAGGACGGTATCTTTGACCTGTTTGACGAAAAGCCGACAAGAAGCTTTCTCTTTTCGGTTGTTATGGACCCGTATGCAATTGACAGCGCGGTAAATTCGGGAAAGGTAATTGAGGCTCAGAGAAAGGTAATTCAGGCAGCTTCCGAAAAGGGACCCTGCGTTATCGTAGGAAGAAGAGCGGATAAAATCCTTGAGGATACAAAGGGCAAAAACGTCCTTTCCGTTTTTATTGCCGCCGATATGGAGGACAGGGTTGCCCGCTTCCTTGAAAGAGAGGATATGAACGAAAAGCAGGCTGTTAAATTTATTGAGAAAAAGGACAGGGAAAGAGCCTCTTATTATAATTATTTCTTTGACGGAAAATGGGGAAGAGCCGATAACTATTCAATGTGCTTTTCAACCTCAAGAATGACTAAGGAAAAGATAGTTGACATAATCTGCGACTACTTGGAGAACTGGGAATAAATGAGTTATATTACGGATTATATTGAAAAATACGGAAAGTTCAGCTTTAAGGAAAAGCCGTTTAACGACGTTGACGCCGTTATTTTTACCCAACTTATTTATAATGGCTTTGACGGGATAGTCGATAAGGAAAAGCCTGCCTTTCTTTACGACGTATCGGATAAATTCTTTAATAAGTACTCCGACGAGGATATTGATAAAATTCTTGCCATAAGCCGACGTGCTTCGGTTATTTTAAAGGCTTGTGCAAAAACAAAGCGCTTCGGCTATTGCAGCGTTTATAATTACGTTAATAATATAGACGACGCGATTGATAAACAAATCTGCGCGTGCGCCTTTATCCTTGACGACGATTCGCTTATGATTGCTTTCAGAGGAACGGACGCTACGGTTGCGGGGCTTAAGGAATCCTGCAGGATGTCATATATGTTCCCGATACCCGCTCAGATTGAGGCACTTCACTATTTTCAGGAAACGGCTATGCTGCATAACGGCGGCGTTCGCGCCTGCGGTCACTCAAAGGGAGGAAACCTTGCAATGTTCGCGGCGGTAAACTGTTCTAACTCCCTTAAAAAGAAGATTGTCGGCATTTATGCCTCCGACGCTCCGGGCTTTCCCGAATGGTTTTTTGACAGGTACGATTATAAGCAGATTGAAGACAGGCTTCATTTGTACACGCCTCAAAGCTCGGTTGTCGGACGGCTTTTATACAGCAAAAAGGAGCCGATGATAATAATGAGCGAGGGCGTAGGAACTAAACAGCATAACGTATCTAACTGGATTATTCACGATGACCGTTTTGTTGAAGCGGACGGATATGATAAAAGCTCCGACGAAAGGTGCGAATACTTCAGAACCTTTGTAAATTACGTTACCGACGACGACCTGGAAGCGTTTTACGATACTATGGAATATATCGCAAACTCGGTTGGCGTTGACGATTTCTACGGACTTAAAGAGGTAGGAATTAAAAAAATGTGGGGTATGATTGATTCCTACGGAGTTCTTGATACCGCTCAGAAGGAACGTTTTAAGCTCGTATTTAAAAAGCTATTTATGGATTTTGCAAAGGAATATGTTTCCGAAAAGGCAAAGGGCTTCCTTAAAGTATTTAAAAAATCAGAGTAAAAAAGACGGTCTGTGACCGTCTTTTTTGCTGATATATGCCGTCTGACAACTAAATAAGAATAGTATCAATTTTAATCATTTCGGCTTCCGTAATCGGCGCCTTGTTAAGCGCGTCAAGATTTTCAAGAAGCTGTTTTTTATTTCTTACGCCGATTAGTACCGAGGTAACGCCCTGCTGAAGAAGCCACTGAATCGCCATTTGCGAAAGCGTTTCTCCGCGCTCGTTAGCAAGCTCGGCTAAAGCGGCAATTTGTTTTAATTCTTTTTCGTCAAGGCTTTGACCTTTACGACCGAATCTTGAATCCTTCGGAACGCCGTTTTTGTACTTATCCGAAAGTCTGCCCTGCGCAAGGGGAGAAAAGGCGATTATTCCTTTTTTCTTCTTTTCGCTCTGTTCCTTTAAACCGTTTGTTTCTACGGTTCTGTCAAGGATTGAGTACCTGTTTTGATTAATGATATAGGGTACGTTAAAGTCGTCGCAGCGATGGTGCATTTTGTGCATCGTCTTTCCGTCATAATTGCTTATACCTGTGTAAAGGCTTTTACCTTGACGAACAATATCCGCAAGGCATAGCGCGGTTTCCTCAAGCGGAGTTTCGGGAGTCATACAATGGTGATAAAACAGGTCTACGTATTCGAGTCCCATACGCTTTAATGATTGATTAAGGGAGGAAATGAGATACTTTCTTGTACCGCCCTTACCGCCGTAAGGACCCGCCCACATTTCATAGCCCGCCTTAGTTGAAATAATAAGCTCGTCGCGGTAGGGCATTAAGCCGTCCTTTAAAATTTTACCGAAATTTATCTCCGCGTCTCCGGGCTTCGGACCGTAGTTATTAGCCAGGTCAAAATGAGTTACGCCCATATCAAAGGCGGTATAAATTATGTCTTTTATTTCGTTATAATCCGCTTCACATCCGAAATTCTGCCATAAGCCAACCGAAATTTTCGGAAGCGCAAGCCCGTTCGGAAGGTAGTTGAACTGAGCGCTTTCATATCTCTTATTGTTTGCTGTATACATATTATCACTCCTTTTTGACATTATAACATATTTATATATAAATACAACCTTAACAATGATTATTGCCTCGTTCGTCAACGTTTCAGCTTATTAATCGCAAGGGATTCTCCTCTCGCGGACAGAAGGTCCACAGGACCTTCTTCCTGTTTTTACCCAGCAGCAAGCTGCACGGTAAAAACAGAAGCTCGTTTCTCATCCCTTGCAGCCACTAAAAAAACACCCGCAAGGGGCGCCCGTCATAAAGAAGGTGGATGAGATTTACTCATCCACCTTCTTACTATGATGTTAACAATTTGATTAGGCTTGAGACAAAAAAGCAAATCCTTAAGATGTGGCAAGAGTGCCTCAAATTGTCGAATAGCAACCTTGAAAACGGGGTTGAGATAAACGCAGAAGTAAAGCACTCTCGCAAATTAGACTTTCAAAGAAACTGTACGAAGGCAAGCCCGTAATAGAGTTTGTTAAAACTCTTAACGGACGTACAACAGTTATTTCGTATGTTTCAAGAAAACATATGGACTTATCCGTTCAAACAATGTATTCGGGCAAAAATAAAGGAAGTCTTGCCACTACGCCAAGTGGGACAAGTCCCTTCTCGCATACGTCCGAAACGCTTAATGGTACAACTTCCATAAGTAGTGTACCACAAAACGCAGAAAAAAGCAATACGCAAAATACAAACAGCGCTAATTACACTATTGATGAAATAAAAGAAAAGTATTCAAAACAGACTGAGTATTTGCGTATTTACGAAAACGACAATAGTATTTCTATAGGCAATATTGTTGTTAAGCCTGAATTTCGTAATCAAGGTGTAGGACAAGCGATTCTTGATGATGTTATTTCATGTGCTGATAGTGTTTCAAAGACTATAACGCTTACTCCTACAAGTGAGTTTGGCACTAATGCTGACAGAGGTTATATTTTAATAGGCATATTAGGGCATAGCGACGGTAGTATAGATATTGTCAAAAGTGTTGTTAATCGCTATACTTATGAGTTGTTGTCAGTTAATAAATTGTATTCTATAAATGCAAAAAGAGACGCTGTGCTCAATGCACCTTCGGTATTTAACCCGAATTACGTCTCTAAAATAAGTATAGCAGAAATGCTTGAATATGTCAACAAACACTATCCTGACATATTGCCGATGGACTTCCAAAAGAAAAATGGTCTCTACATAGACGGTAAGTTCGGTAAGCGTAGTCTTGCTAAAGCAAAAACAATAAAAAAATAAAGACAGGACTGTCCGCACCTCTTAACAATGTATCCCAGTGACAGACAAAAAGGACAATAAGTATTATTTGCACGAAGTCTTGATAACAAGAAAGGAGACAAATAGCCGTTCAAGACTGGGTCTGTCCGTAAAGGAACACCCAGCGGCAATTTATCTCCTATAATTAGATTACTACAATCACTTCAAAATGTCAACGAAAACCTTGACACCGAAGGCAAACATAATTGAAAAAAGACGCCGTTTTTTTCTGCAAAAACTGTCGCAAGTGATTCTCCTCTCGCGGACAGAAGGTCCACCGGACCTTCTTCCTGTTTTTACCCAGCAGCAAGCTGCACGGTAAAAACAGAAGCTCGTTTCTCATCCCTTGCTCTCCGCCAAAAATTAAAGCCCCCAAAAGGGGGCTTATTTTGGCGGAGAGCAAGGGATTCGAACCCTCGAGTAGGCGTTGACCCACTACACGATTTCCAATCGTGCTCCTTCGGCCAGCTCGGACAACTCTCCGTTTGCTATGCTATTATACATTATGCTTTTCCAAATTGCAAGAGTTAAAATATTTTTTATCAAGTATTTTCATAGCGATAATTGTAACCGTAAAGCCGATTGTACCTCCCATTGTTACGTCGCTTAAATAATGAGCGCCCATAACAAGCCTTGTAAACGCAACAACCGAGGTGAAAATAAGCGGAAGAATAAAGCAAAGCACTTTTCTTTTTTCCCATTTTTCGGATACGTTTGGCATAAGCATTAAAAGATAGCTCATAGCCGCGCTTGCCGTATGTCCCGACGGGAAGGATTTATTGCCGTTAATGCCGTTGGGGTGGTACCACGCGGTAAAGGATTCGTAATTCACTTCGCCTTTAAGGTCTCTGAAACGTACTCTGCCCCAAAGGGCTTTAATTATTTCAATTGCTCCAATCTGAACAAACATTACCGAAAGTCCCGCAAAGGCAAGGATAACAAGCGGCTTACGGTATTCCTCTTTAATCTCGATAAATTGAGCGAAATACTGAAGAAATGCGCCGAAGCAAAGACCGAGAAGCAATCCGAAAACTGTTTTATGATTGTCCTCAATAAAGAAATAATTCGCAATATGATATCCTAAATGTGCCGAGCCCGCGATATTACTGAAAATTCCGAAGCATTTAAGAACAGGCTTGTCACAGAATTTATAAATAACAACACCCGCAAGAGGCGGAACGAGTCTGCACGGCATTTCGCCCATTCCCTGAAACCAAAGCGAAAAGCCCTGGTCGGGATTATTCAGCATAATATCAAGCTTTAAATCAAAAAATGACGCGCAGATAATTGAAATTAGCGCGAGTATGTAAAATGAAATAATTTCGCCTTTGTATTTTTTAATCATATTCTCAACTCCTTAGCTCTATTATAATGCATACGTTTGTTAAAATCAATATTTAGTATTAATCTTGATTTAAGTTATTATATATGGTATAATACTATAAATATGTTCGGAGGTGAAGCTGTGTCCGAAGTAAATATGATAATAAACTCCATAGGCATAAATCGGGGAATACTTAAAATTGACGCCGATATTACCTGTGATTATAAGGAAAGGTCGGTACCAAAGCTTAAAGCCGTATTTACGGACGGAATTAAGAACCGACGGCTCCCGCTGATTATTGAAAGCAGGGAGAGGGAGGGCGAAAGTATAATTCTTCACTGCCGCTATTCCTATTTTCCGTTTTATATCTTCCACAATTACACCCCGAAGGATAATACAAGACTGAGCTTTGAGCTTCTATACGGCGGAAAGGTGATTAAGCTCGACAGCTTTAAGGTAAAGTCGGGCGAACGCTCAAAATTTATTGAGGCAAAGGATAATGAAATTCTTTTAACACCGGCTGCCCTTACCAAAAAAGCAAGCCTTATTAAAGTTACCGACAGCGTTAAAAAGGTTATAAGGCATTATGTTGCGGTTCCGCTTCTCGGTATTCTTAATTGGTATTTCAGACTCTACTGTAAAAAACACCCCGTCGTTAATAACCGCGTAACCTTTATGAGCGGGCGCAGGCTTGAGCTTGGCGGAAACAGCGAATTTGTTTATGACGAGCTTAAAAATAATAAGGACTTAGAAATAAAATTTATGTTCTATCTCCAGTCGGGAATTGTTCCGCTTGTAAAACAAATTCCGAAATTTATGGAGCTTTACGCAACCTCAAGGGTAATAATTATTGACGATTATTTCAGACTTCTGAATCTTCTCGATAAGCCCGAGGGAGTTAAAATTGTACAGCTCTGGCACGCGTGCGGAGCGTTTAAGACCTTCGGCTTTTCAAGAATAGGAAAAGAGGGCGGACCGCTTCAGGCGTCCAAAACTCACCGAACCTATGACGGAGCCATAGTAAGCTCAAAGAATATTATTAACCACTATGCTGAGGGCTTCGGTTTAAGTACCGAAAATATTATTCCGAGCGGAGTTCCGAGAACGGATATTATACTCGATAAGGAATATGCCGAAAACGCGAGAAACGCTTTTTATGAAAAGTACCCGCAGCTGAGGGATAAAAAAATTCTGCTCTTTGCTCCGACCTTCAGGGGAAACGGCCAGCAGACCGCGTACTATCCTACCGATATTGTCGACTTTTCAAAGCTCTACGAGGAGCTTGGAGGCGAGTGGGCGTTTATTATAAAGCTTCACCCGTTTTGTAAAAACAGGTTTAAGATTGATGAAAAGTACGGCGATTATATACTTGATTTGTCCTTTGAGGACGAGCTTAACGATTTGCTTTTCGTTACGGATTTGGTTGTTACCGATTATTCGAGCGTTGTTTTTGAGGCGTCGCTCCTGTCGCTTCCGATGCTTTTCCTTGCGTACGACCTTGAGGAATATATTGAGCTTCGTGATTTCTACTACGATTTTGAGAGCTTCGTTCCCGGAAAAATTGTAAGAAATGAGAACGAGCTTCTTAAAAGTATTAAGAATAACGATTTTGAAAGTGAAAAGGTTGAAGCGTTCAGAAATGAATTCTTTGATGAAATAGACGGAAAATCAACTCAGCGAGTTGCAAAATACATTACGGATTTAGTGAGAGGTTCTTATGAGTAACTATTTTAAAAAAGATTCCGATATGATTACCGTTAATACTTCTTTGGTTTACCGGGTAAAAAAGAAGATACTTGAGGGATTTTTCTCTTCGGATGAGTCGTTAAGACATTATATCAGAAAAAGGGGAGCAAGAAAGTTTAAAAGAAACCTTCTTGAAAAGGAAATACCCAAAAAGTACCGCGAGGCTGCCAAGGCGCCCGTTGACGAAAATAAGGTTGTATTTGCCGAAATCAGGCACCCCTATCTTACAAACAGCTTTCAGGTAATGTTTGATGAGCTGACAAATAAATATGATTACAATGTTCATACTCATTTTCTTCTTAATAACAAAACCATAAGAGCGGACTACTCAAAGCGCGTTCTTGACGCGGTTGAGGATATTGCAACGGCTAAATACGTTTTTGTAGATGAGGCGTCAAACGCTCTTTCGGCAATGCCTTTAAGGAAAGAAACAAAGATGATTCAGCTCTGGCACGGCTGCGGCGCGTTTAAGAAATTCGGCTTTTCAACGGCTGATTTAATCTTTGGCGCCGACCGTAAAGAGCAGCTTCGCCACCCGTTTTATAAGAATTACAGCCTTGTTACAATAAGCTCGCCCGAGGTTGAGTGGGCTTACCACGAGGCTATGAATATCCCCGAAGACAGCGGTACTATAAGAGCTACCGGAATAAGCAGAACCGATATTTTCTATGACGAGGGCTTTAAGGAGGCATCCTTTGAGCACCTTTATGAAGTATTCCCTCAGGCAAAGGGCAAAAAGGTTATTCTTTATGCTCCCACCTTCAGGGGCAGGGTTGCAAAGGCAAAGGCTCCCGATATGCTTAATCTCGATATGTTCAGCGAATATCTCGGCAAGGATTACGTTGTTCTTTACAATTTCCACCCGCTTGTTGAGGAGGTTCCAAAGGTGCCCGAAAGGCATAAGAATTTTGCAAAGGACGTCGGCGGAATACTCGGAATTGACGAGCTTCTCTGTGTAACGGATATATGTATTTCCGACTATTCCTCGCTTGTATTTGAATACTCGCTGTTTGAAAAGCCGCTTATTCTCTTTGCGTATGACCTTGATAATTATTGCGACTGGAGGGGCTTCTACTACGATTTCTACGAGCTCGCTCCGGGTCTTATTGCTAAGACAAATTTTGAAATGATTGATTATATTCAGAATATTGAAGAGCGCTTTGACAAAAAGGCTATTCAGGACTTCAGATATAAATTTATGCGCTCCTGTGACGGACACGCAACCGAAAGAATTATTAACGAGATGTTTGACGAGCCTGAAAAACACAGAAAAGAATGTGAAAGCTTTGAGCATTTCTATACCGTTCCGAGCGTTGCAAACAGCAAGACTCCGTATTTCAAGCAGGTTGAAAATTTAAGAAACAAAAAGCTTTCAGCCCTTAAGCTCTATGCCGCTGCAACAAAACAGGAAACCGAAAAGGGTAAAATCATAGCTCTTGATATTAAATCAAAGGAGCTTCGTGAATCGTTTAAAAATCTCGGTATAACCCTTGTTAAGTCAAATAATCTTGAAACCGCGATTGACGAAATTGCAACGGCTGAAAATATTATTATCGACGCTGTAAGCAATCTTCTTGACGCTCTTGATTTAAGAAGCGAAACAAAGGTTATTCTTATTCCTCCTGCAGCGTTCCCGCTTAAGTATTTCGGCGTTCTTACCAAGGAATACCGCAGTACGGTTAAAAAGGAAATATATGAGCTTGCGCCGATTTATTCAAGCGTTAACGCCTTCGTTGCCTCAAGCGAAAAGACTGCCGAGCTTTATAAAAAGGCGCTCGGTAAGGACGCCGAGGTTATTATGACCGGCGACGCAAAAAGCGATATTTTCTTCAATACCGAAAAGATTGAGGAAATCAAGACCGACCTCTATTCGGAATATCCTGCGTATAAGGATAAAAAGATTATAACCCTCGCTCTTGACAAGGAATACGAGGGCGACGATACCTTCCTTTACGAGTATCTCAGAGACGATTATATTATCATTAAGCATTTTGCAAAGCCGACGGTAAGAACCGAGGAGGAGCTTAAGGATTATATTAACTATTATGAGGACAGAATTATTGACGCAAGTAAGCTTCTTACAAGATACGAAGCTCTTGCTGTTGCCGATATTGTAATAGGCGATTTTGCTCCGAGCGTATTCAGCTTTATTTCAACCGGCAAGCCCGTAATAGTTTACCGCAAGGATTTAATAAGTAAAATTAATAAGCCCGAAAGCTTCCTTGATTATAACGAAATAAGCCCGACTCCGATTTGTAAGGACGTCAGAGAGGTTATTAAAATCGTTACTAATATTGATAAGTATAACTTCAAAAAATATAATGAGCTTAAAGAAGAATATCTCTCTTTCTGCGGCGAAAACAGCGCCGAAGCTCTTATTAATAAGTTAAAAACTGTTGACGAAGCGTAAATAAATAATTATAATTAGTTTGAAAAATAAATAAGGAGATATTTATTATGGTTTACGGTGTAATTTTAGCAGGCGGAGTAGGCTCCCGTATGGGCGGCGATAAGCCGAAGCAGTACCTTAACGTTAAGAACAAGCCGATTATTATTTACACGATTGAAAAGTTTTTTACCGTTCCCGAGTTTGAGAGGATTATCGTTCTCTGCCCGAAGCAGTGGGTTGAACACACAAAGAACTTAATCGAAAAGCATCTCTCTCCCGCAAAGGACAGAATTGTCGTAATTCAGGGCGGCGATACAAGAAACGAAACAATTATGAACGCAATTAAGTTCATTGATTCCGAGGGCAATCTTAACGACGACACTATTATCGTAACTCACGATTCGGTTCGTCCCTTCGTTACCCACAGGATTATTACCGAAAATATCGAAAGTGCAAAGGAATTCGGCGCATGCGATACCGTTGTTCCCGCAACCGATACAATCGTAGAGGCTCGCGATAATAAAACGATTACCTATATTCCCGACCGCTCAAAGATGTACCAGGGACAGACGCCCCAATCCTTTAATGCTCTTAAGCTTAAGAATATGTACGAATCCCTTTCCGAGGATGAAAAGAATATTCTTACCGACGCGGCTAAGATTTTCGTTATGAAAGGCGAAAAGGTTGCGCTTGTTCAGGGAGAAACCTATAATATGAAAATAACCTATCCCTATGACCTTCGCGTAGCAAAGTCACTTTTGGAGGAAGAGTACGATGATTAATACAGTTTATCGTCTTGTTGCGCCGAGAAGGTTTGAAATTGCGTTTGAGGATATCGACCTTTTCGGAGAGAACGCAATTGTAAGACCTACCAATCTTTCAATCTGTAACGCCGATATGCGTTACTATCTCGGTACAAGGGACGCAAAGGTGCTTGCCGAAAAGCTCCCGATGGCGCTTATTCACGAGGGAATAGGCGAGGTGCTTCACGACCCTACGGGCGAATATAAGGCGGGCGACCTTGTTGTTATGGTTCCTAACTGTCCTACAGAAGAGGATGAATTTATAGGCGAAAACTATCTTCGCTCATCTAAATTCAGCGCTTCCTCAATGGACGGCTTTCTTCAGGAATTTGTCGAGATTTCGCCCAAAAGACTTGTTAAGCTTCCGAAGGATATTGACCGTAACGTTGCTGCGTTTACCGAAATTGTTTCGGTATCCGTTCACGCTATTTCAAGATTTGAAAAGTTTTCCCATAACCGAAGAGACGTTATCGGCGTATGGGGCGACGGTAACCTCGGTTATATAACCTCGCTTTTCTTAAAGTATACCTTCCCGAAATCAAAAATAGTCGTTTTCGGAACCCAAAGGGAAAAGCTTGCCGACTTCACCTTTGTTGATGAAACCTATCTTGTAAACGAAGTACCAGAGGACTTTACTATGGACCACGCCTTTGAGTGCGTCGGCGGTAACGGAAGCCCGATTGCTATTGAACAGATTATCGGACTTATCAAGCCCGAGGCTACAATCTCAATTCTCGGCGTCAGCGAGTATCCCGTTCCGATTAATACAAGAATGATTCTTGAAAAGGGACTGCGCGTGTTCGGTTCCTCAAGAAGCGGAGTTGCCGATTTTCAGAAAACGGTTGATATGTACGTCGAGCATCCCGAGATTATTGATTACCTCGGAAATATTGTAAGCTCGGTAAACGTCGTAAGAACAACGTCCGATATTAAAGCCGCTTTTGAAAAGGATACCAAAAAAGCCTTCGGAAAAGTAATAATGAAATGGGAAGAATAAAAAAAGACCGTTCCTTGGGTGTCCCGTCATAAAGAAGTTAATAAAAACAAGCCTTCCCCTTGAGGGGAAGGTGGATTGCCGAAGGCAAGACGGATGAGGTGTAAGCTTTAAATGTTTTTGATTATTTCCACCTCATCAGTTTCGCTTTGCTCAACAGCTTCCC
>JAFSZK010000054.1 GCA_017458975.1 Eubacterium sp.
CGCTAATTTTTCTTCTTTGCTGTGGCTTTTATTCGTTCCGCCTTTTGGTCGTCCCATTCTTTTCATCTCCTTTTTTCTATCTTACCACAAAAAAATGATGGCAGACACTTTTTTGTGTCTACCATCATTATATCATTTCACTTGGGGTGCTTTTAATTATGGATTAAGCTATATTATTTAAGCTCAACAGTTGCGCCTGCTTCTTCAAGCTTTGCTTTAAGAGCTTCAGCGTCTGCTGCGGGAACTGCTTCCTTAACGGGAGCCGGTGCGCCGTCAACGATTGCCTTTGCTTCCTTAAGGCCAAGACCTGTTGCTTCACGAACAGCCTTGATAACCTGAATCTTTGCAGAACCTGCTGATGTAAGAACTACATCGAATTCTGACTTCTCTTCAGCTGCTGCTGCGCCGCCCTCTGCGGGAGCTGCTACTGCTACTGCTGCTGCAGCGCTTACGCCGAATTCTTCTTCTACTGCTGATACGAGCTCTGAAAGCTCAAGAACTGTAAGAGCCTTAAGCTCTTCAACAATTGCGGTAACTTTTTCTGATGCCATTTTTATTTCCTCCGTAAAAATAGTTTAGTTTAAATTATTCTGCTGCTTCCTCTGCGGGTGCTTCAGCCTTTACCTCTTCAGCGGGAGCTTCTTGGGCCTTAGGTGCTTCCTCTACGGGTGCTGCTTCTTCAGCAGGTGCCTCAGCGGGAGCCTCCTCAGCCTTTTCTTCTACAGGAGCTTCATCGCCCTTGTCAACTATAGCCTGTACTGCACGGGCAAAAGCTGCAATAGGAGCGTTGAACGCGCTGCATACGGTTGCAAGAAGTACTTCTCTTGACGGTAATTTAGCAAGAGAAACAATTTTTGCATTGTCGATAATTTCGCCGTCAAGATAACCTGTTTTAATATTGAAGTTATCGTGACCCTCAGCATACTTGTTAAGAATACGAGCAGCTGCTACGTAATCATCGTCACTTGTTGCGATTGCCGATGTACCTTCGATTACAGAAGCGTCAAGGTTAAGACCGAGATTCTCTGCTGCACGGGCAAGAATTGAATTTTTGATAACAGTGTAGTTAACGCCTGCTTCACGAAGCTCTTTTCTTAAAGCAGTATCGTCAGCAACATTGATACCCTTATAATCAACGATTACACCTGCGCAAGAGTTTTTAATTCTGTCCGAAAGTTCAGCAACCTGTGCTTTTTTCTTTTCAAGAACTACTGTACTTGGCATTTAGCTTACCTCCATAATTATTTGCCTTGCATAGCAAGGACTTATGGCTGTTCTGCCAAATATTGAAAAATGCATTCCCATAGATACAGGAATGCATAACATTACAAAGTCATAATGCTCATTCCTCGGCAGGCGCAGAAGCTATCGCTTCCCTCTTACGTCTTTCGACACCTGCTGTCTTTGGTTGAACAGCGATAGTTATTATATAATAGTATTTATTATTTGTCAAGTATTTTATTTATTTTTATATATGTACGTTATTTGATTGCCTGAGCTTTGCTGAAAGCGGGCGGCTTTTTGTCACAAATCAGAATAATCATCGTTACGGGTACAACGAAGAAAACATAACAGAAGAATCTGCTTGCGTCGTGATAGCCGCTGAGCAAAAGCATTGTAATAAAATTATAAAGAAAAATCGGAAGAACGAAAATTGCTTTTTTAATATCGCTTTTCCTGTTAATCCTGCATTTTGACAATAATAATATCAAAAGAAGATAAATCAGAAGTCCGAAATAAACAAATATGTGAGGGAACATAACAAGCACAACGCTTGAATAACCCCGTTCTGCTTTTTTCAGCAAATCAACGCCTTGCTGCTTAATTCCGATTTCGTTATCCTCAACATAAGGAGATATAACGGCAAAACTATGCAAACCCAAAAAGCCGTATAACGGATTAGTCAGGCAGATAAGCCCCATTAACGCCTCCTTTGGAGCGGTATGAAAACAGTCTCTCATCATCGGCAAAACTTTTTTAAAGCCGTATTCCTCAATTACATTATTATTGGTTTTTGAATCGAATTTCACAACGTTAAAAGAACCGAGAATGTAATCATTTTCCCATGCTTTCTTATCTGCAACGCTGTAAATAAAGCGCTTTGTTTCTTCGTTTAATGCTTCGGGCTTTTCAGATGCAACAGCGCCGATAACCGTCATGGGTAAACCGAGCGTTTCCGTCTGTCTCTGTTCGGGCTTTTCAACCTTTAAAGCCGAGTAAAGTGGAATTTTTACTCCTCCTGTCAGAAGGGCAATACACAGGATAATTAACAGCGCCTTTTTAATATCGGTATAAAGAATAGGTACAAGTAAAAAGGCAGCGGCATATAATATTCCGTTATGCCTTACCAAAGCTATACTTGCTACGGAAAAAGCATACATTGCTATATTGATTTTTTTATTAAACCACTTTCCGTCGGTAAAATATATATTAAGCGAATACGCCGAAAGCAGTACAGCAAAAATCATAAACATTACGTCTTTAAACGGTATTACGGAATATTCAATAATCAGCGGATTTAATACCCAGAAAAGCATAATAACAACCGTTAATTTTGTACTTATATACTTATTGAGCGTACTTAAAGCATAACCGATAACAAGCGACAGCTCAATTATCTGAAAGAAAACTATTGAGCCGATTTGTCCGCCTGAAATCAGTAACGGTAGCTTATAAGCTAACAAGGTATGATATACCGGATGCCAGTCATTATAACCCGTTTTCCCCGTTGCCTGACAGAACTGGTCAAATAAATCGCTTATATATCCGCCCGGATAAAAAGCGACAAATTCAAGCATAAAAATAATAAAAGGAATAAGATAAAAAGCCGCGATTAGCTTTTTGTTTTTCTCTTTTTGCCGGTTTGCGGGTTTTATTTTTATACCGTTAACTTTAGTCAATAAAGGACGGCACAAAAAAACCAACGCAATAATTATTACCAAACAGCTTATTATAAAAGCAGTTAAGAAGTATTCACTGTTAAAATGTCTGTATAAAAAAACATATAAAAAAGATGAAAACACGACAAACGAGTATAATACAAATATCAGCTCGTTTAACGATATAATTTTAGAATCCGTCTTTTTCATAGCTTCTTCCTCTTAATTTAATACAATAATTATAACATAATATAAAAAGCACTGCAAGGGGCACCCTTCCCCTCAAGGGGAAGGCTAATAAAATCGGGTACGGGTTATTCCCCTGTTAGGGGAAATGTCACGAAGTGACAAAAGGGTCTGCCGTTCTGCAAGAAGCCCGTCCGAAATTATTCACTATTCACTATTAACTATTCACTAATAAAAAAGCACTCCAACCGGAGTGCTTTTAATTATTCTGCGTTTGAGCCAACCTTATTGGGGTTGATTCTGATGCCGGGGCCCATTGTTGAAGCAATTGCGCAGGACTTAATGTACTGGCCTTTTGCTGCTTCCGGCTTTGCCTTGATAATTGCATCAAGGAGAGTGTTGAAGTTTTCAAGGAGCTTGTCGGTTCCGAAGCTTACCTTACCGATTGGGCAGTGAATTATATTTGTCTTATCAAGACGGTATTCAATCTTCCCTGCCTTAGCTTCCTTAACAGCCTGAGCAACGTTAGGAGTTACTGTGCCTGCCTTGGGTGACGGCATAAGTCCGCGGGGACCGAGAACCTTACCGAGACGGCCAACGAAGCCCATCATATCGGGAGAAGCAACTGCAACGTCAAATTCCATCCAGCCGCCCTGAATCTTCTGAACAAGGTCAGCGTCGCCTACGATATCAGCACCTGCTTCCTCGGCAGCCTTTGCAAGGTCGCCCTTTGCGAATACTGCAACTCTTACGTCCTTACCGGTACCGTTAGGAAGAACTACAGCGCCTCTTACCTGCTGGTCAGCGTGACGGGAGTCAACGCCGAGACGAACGTGTACTTCAACTGTTTCGTCAAACTTAGCCTTTGCTGTCTTGATTACAAGGTCAAGAGCCTCGTTTGTTTCGTATAAATTGGTGCGGTCAATTAATTTTGCACCGTCTGTATATTTCTTTCCGTGTTTCATAATAAATTACCTCCAGTGGTTAATCGGATTTTTCCTCCCACAAGGGAATTAGTCTTCTACTACAATACCCATGCTGCGGGCTGTTCCTGCAATCATTGACATAGCTGTATCAATATTAGCAGCGTTAAGGTCAGCCATTTTTGTTTCGGCAATTTTCTGAATATCAGCCTTGGAAATGGTTGCTACCTTATCCTTGTTAGGTACGCCTGAAGCCTTGTCAATACCGCATGCCTTCTTAATAAGAACGGCAGCCGGGGGCGTCTTTGTTATGAACGTAAAGGAGCGGTCCTCATATACGGTAATAATTACGGGGATAATAAGACCGTTATCCTTCTGAGTTCTTTCGTTGAACTCCTTTGTAAATGCAACAATGTTAACACCGTGCTGACCGAGTGCCGGTCCAACCGGAGGCGCCGGAGTTGCTTTGCCGGCAGGAATCTGAAGTTTAATTAAACCTACTACCTTCTGAGCCATTATTTTTTCCTCCTAAAAAATGTGGTAATTGGCGAAGTGTTTTCCACTCCTCCCACTCGTCAGTAAACTGACGGTAAAAGTAACATATAGTTACGGATTACTGTTTTTAATCCTCAACCTTTTCAAGCTGGTCGAGTTCGAAATCAACTGCTGTTTCACGGCCGAACATTGAAACAATAACCTGAACGCTGTTATTAGCCGCGTCGATTGTTTCAACCGTGCCCGAGAAGCCTTCAAGCGGACCGTCAATAACATTAACAAGGTCTCCGACTGCATAGGCAACCTCTACGGCAACCGTTTCATCGCCAAGACATCTCTTGATTTCCTCTTCGGTAAGGGGAACCGGCTTGCCCTCGGGACCTACAAAGCCCGCGCAGCCTCTTGTGTTACGAACGATGTACCATGTATCGTCGGTCATAACCATTTTAATATAGATGTAGCTTGGGAAGAGCTTTCTTTCGTATTCTTTTGTTGTTCCGTCGTCCTTAACCTCCTTAACGGTTTCGGTAGGAATACGGATATCCTGAATCATATCGGTCAGGTTTTGATTTTCAACCTTAATTTTAAGGTCGCTCGCTACTTTGTTTTCATAGCCCGAAAAAGTATGGGCTATATACCATTTTGCTTCTTCCACAGTGCAGCCTCCTTAATAAAGATTATTTTTCTGCTGCTGCAGTTGTAGTTTTAGCTTCCTTATCAGCCGTAGTAACATCCGATAAATCCGGCATTGTGACAGCCTGGGTAGTGCTTGTAGCCTTAGTATTATCCTCAGCAAGCTTTTTGATACCCTTCATGCCCTGTGAAAGAGCCTGGTCGATACCGAAGATTGCTAAGCCGAGAATGATAATTACAACCAAAACAACGATAGTATTCTTTAATACCTCGGGTGCTTTGGGCCATACTACCTTCTTGCCCTCGCTTCTTACGCTTTTAAAGAAAGCGCCGATTGCCTTAAACGGATTTTTAGAGGATTTGTTACCGGCTTTTTTGTCAGATTTCTTATCAGACTTTTTAGCGGGCTTGGTATCAGCCTTCTTCTTAGTCTTCTTATCCTCAGCCATTTTAATCCTCCTTACTTCGTCTCTCTGTGAAGAGTGTGCTTCCTGCAGAATCTGCAATACTTGTTCATTTCAAGTCTGTCAGGAGTGTTCTTCTTGTTTTTCATTGTGTTGTAATTGCGTTGTTTGCATTCAGTGCAAGCTAAAGTTACTTTAACTCTCATATTGGCACCTCCTAATTTTTACGAACTTAATCTCCCTCGCCGAGTCTACACAACGCATATGTAAACTATATTAATAATGGGCAAAAAAATAAAACCCAAAACGAGGTATAAACACTATAACACAATCACCCCGCCGAGTCAAGATATTTTTTAATTAATTTTTATTATTGCTTTTTTTGTTAATTTATATTACTATATAGAGTACAGCCCTGAAGGGCAAGCACAATTTACGAAAGGATGGTGACAATATGGATGCTGTAATTATCGGCGGCGGAGCAAGCGGAATTGCGTGCGCAATAAGGCTTAAGCAGGGACTCCCCGAATGTAACGTAACCGTGCTCGAGCATCTTGAGGAGCCATGCAAAAAGCTTTACGCAACAGGTAACGGAAGGTGTAATATTACAAACACCGCCGCTGACGGATATAATATAACCCGCTCCTTTTTTGAATCAATAGGTCTTGTACTTCGCGAAAGCCGTGAGGGAAGAATGTACCCGTATTCAAATCAGGCGTCGAGCGTTGTAAATGTTCTTGCGCACGCGTGTAAGACTTACGGAGTAAACATTGTTACCGAGTGTAACGCATACAAAGCGGAAAAGCTCGGAGGTCAGTTTAATATTTTCACCTCAAAGGGAGTTTTTACAAGCGACGTTTTAGTTCTCGCCTGCGGAGGTAAGAGCCAGAAAAACCTCGGCTCCGACGGAAGCGGCTATGAGCTTGCAAAGAGCTTTTCGCATACCGTCACTCCCCTTTTTCCCGCGCTCGTGCAGCTTGTTTCATCAAGTAAGCATTGCCGCGCGCTTAAGGGAATAAGAACGAAATGCCTTCTTAAAATTGAGGTTAATTCCGAAATTATGGCAAGCGAAACGGGCGAGCTGCTTTTTGCCGATTACGGTATTTCGGGAATTGTTACGATGAACCTTTCAAAATTTGTAAGCGACGAAAGGCTTTCCTCGGGTAAGGATAAATGCGTTGCGATTATTGACTTTGCTCCCGATTTAAGCGAAAGGGAGCTTAAGGAGCATATCGAAAAATACGGCTCGCTTGACGGGGTTTTACCCTCAAAGCTCTGCTCAATTCTTTCAAAGCAGGCGCTCGGCGATACGGATAAAATTGTTAAATACGCCAAGAACTGGCGCATAATCATTACGGGAACAAAGGGATATTCCTTTGCCCAGATTACCGGAGGCGGCGTTGATTTAAACGAGCTTAAAGAAACGGGCGAATCAAAAAAGGTTGACTCTCTTTACATAACGGGCGAGCTTTGCGACGCTCAGTTTGAGTGCGGCGGATTTAACCTTGATTACGCATTTTCAAGCGGCGTTAAAGCTGCCGATTCAATAATTAACAGCTATGATAAGAATTAACGAAATCAGGCTTTCGCTCGACGAAGGCGAGGAGCTCCTCACCCAAAAAGCGGCGAAGGCTTTAAAGATTAATCAAAAGTATATAAAGAGTCTTACGATATTTAAAAAAAGCGTTGACGCAAGGAAGAAGGACGACGTTCATTTTACCTACAGCGTTGACGTTGAAATTCTGCTTGACGAAAACCAGATTGTAAAAAAATGCAAGTCAAACAAGGCCGCGCTTGTTAAGCCGTATAAATACGAAATGCCCCCCTGCAACCGCAGCAGCGCGTTTCGTCCGGTTATCGTAGGCTTCGGTCCTGCAGGTATGCTTGCGGGACTTATTCTTGCCGAAGCGGGACTTGAACCGATTATCCTTGAAAGAGGAAAAAGGATTGACGAAAGAACGCGCGACGTAAACGAATTCTGGAGCAAGGCGAAGCTTGACGAGGAATCAAACGTTCAGTTCGGCGAGGGCGGCGCGGGTACGTTTTCGGACGGAAAGCTCACTACGGGAATTAAAAGCCCGTTCATCCGCAAAGTGCTTGACGAGCTTTACGAGGCGGGAGCGCCCGAGGAAATACTTTATTCCTCAAAGCCCCATATCGGAACGGACAGACTTGCAGTGGTAGTTAAGAATATCAGAAAAAAGATTGAAAAACTCGGCGGCGAGGTCAGATGCGAATGCAGACTTGACAAGCTGATTTGTGCAAACGGCTTTATTCACGGAGTAAGCTATATAAACGGCGGAAAAAGGTACGATATTGAAACCGACAGCGTTATTATGGCAATAGGCCATTCGGCGCGCGATACGGTTGAAATGATGTACTCGCTCGGATGTGAGATTATACAAAAGGCTTTTTCCGTAGGCGCAAGAATCGAGCATCCTCAAAGCCTTATAAACAAGGCGCAGTACGGCGAATTTGCCTCTCATCCTAAGCTCGGCGCGGCTGATTACAAGCTCTCGTGCCACGGGCTCCACGAAAGAGGAGCATACACCTTTTGTATGTGTCCCGGCGGTACGGTTGTTGCCGCCGCAAGCGAAAAGGAGGGCGTTATTGTAAACGGTATGAGCTCTCTTGCGCGAGACGGCGAAAACGCAAACTCAGCCCTTCTTGTCGGAATTGAGCCGAAGGATTTTCCAAGCGAGCATCCCCTTTCGGGTATTTATTATCAAAGGGAAATCGAGCATAAGGCCTTTGAGCTTGCGGGCGGAAATTACAAAGCTCCCGCCCAGCTCGTCGGAGATTTCATAAAGGGCGAAGAATCAAAAATGCTCGGCGACGTCGAGCCGACATACCCGCTCGGAGTTACTATGACGAGCCTTGATAAGTGCCTTCCCGATAAGGTTACAAGGACTATGAGAAGCGCGATAACTCAGATGGACGAAAAGCTGAAGGGCTTTGCGCTTTACGACGCGGTGCTTACAGCTCCCGAAACGAGGAGCTCAAGCAGCGTCAGAATACTCAGGGACGAATTTATGCAATGTAATATCCGCGGAGTTTATCCCTGCGGAGAAGGCGCGGGCTACGCGGGCGGAATTGTATCCGCAGCCTGCGACGGAATAAAATGCGCCCACGCAGTGCTTACAGACGAACATTAAAAAGAGCCAAGGATATTCCTTGACTCTTTTTTTATTACAGTTATAAATCTATTCATACTGCTTTATGTGCTTTTTTATTGCGTTAAAGGTTTCGTCGCTTATATAATGCTCAACGCGGCACGCGTCCTCGGCAGCGGTCTTTTCATCAACGCCGATATTTATAAGCGCTTTAGTTAAAATTGTATGGCGCTCGTAAATCTTCTTTGCCTCCTTTTTTCCCGTATCGGTAAGAAGAATATTTCCGCTCTCGTCAACGCTTACAAGTCCCTTTTCTTCAAGGAGACCGATTCCGCGCGTTACGGACGGCTTTGTAAAGCCCATATGTTTACTTACGTCAATTTTTCTTACGCTTTGAGATTTTTGGGATAAAACATATATTGTTTCAAGATACATTTCTGCGCTTTCGCGATTATCCATATTATCACCTCAGTCAGCAACATCTTACCATATATTAAAAAAGTTTTCAAGATTATTTAAAAAACGCTTGACAAGTTAGCAAAGACTAACTATAATATAATCGGTTAGCAGGGGCTAACTTGCATCTTTGTTATTGGAAGGAGCGTTAATATGATTCCTTTAAGCGTGCTTGGAGACGGTAACGAGGGTATTATAAAAAAGGTAGGCGGCAAGCCCGAGGTAAAAAAACACCTTGAAAACTTAGGCTTTATCGTCGGCGATACGGTTAACGTTATTACCGAGCAAAACGGAAATATAATAGTAAAAATAAAAGAGGCAAGAATTGCTATCAGTAAAGAAATGGCAATGAAAATATACGTTTAGGGAGGAAATGAAATGACTTTAAAAGACGTCAGAATAGGCGAAACCTGTAAGGTAAAGCGAATCCACGGCGAGGGTGCGCTTAAAAGAAGAATTATGGATATGGGCATTACCAGAGGCGTTGAAATCTACGTTCGCAAGGTTGCTCCGCTCGGCGACCCGGTTGAGATAACCGTAAGGGGCTACGAGCTTTCAATCCGTAAGGGCGACGCCGAATTAATTGAGGTTGAATAATTTTTTTGCATATGAGGTTAGCCGACGCTAACTCGGAAAGGATTTGATTATGAGTATAAAAATTGCGCTTGCAGGTAACCCCAACAGCGGAAAGACCACTCTTTTTAACGCTCTTACGGGCGCTAATCAGTACGTCGGAAACTGGCCGGGAGTTACCGTTGAAAAAAAGGAAGGTAAGCTTAAAAAGCACGGCGACGTAACTATTACCGACCTTCCCGGTATTTATTCGCTTTCTCCGTATACAATTGAAGAGGTTGTTGCAAGGGACTATCTTATTGACGAAAAGCCCGACGCAATTATAAATATTGTTGACGGTACAAACCTTGAAAGAAACCTTTATCTTACAACCCAGCTTCTTGAGCTCGGAATTCCCGTTGTGGTTGCGATTAATATGATTGACGTTGTAAATAAAAACGGCGATAAAATTGACTCCGCCGAATTATCCCGTCAGCTCGCATGTCCCGTTGTTGAAATTTCAGCTCTTAAAGGTACGGGAATTGACGCGGCAGCAAATACCGCGATTGAAGCGGCGAAGGGCGAGCCCTCGGTTCCGCAGCACGCTTTTTCGGGCGTGGTTGAGCATGCGCTTGCGCATATTGAGGAAAGACTTCTCCACGATATGCCCTCGGAGCAACAGAGATGGTACGCGATAAAGCTTTTTGAAAGCGACGAAAAGGTAATTGAAAAGCTCAGCATCGGCAAGGAGGAGCTTGAACATATCTCAAAGGATATTGAGGCGGCTGAAAACGAGCTTGACGACGACGCCGAGTCAATTATCACAAACGAATGATATATTTATATTGCTTCAATTATTATATAAAGCTAGATAATAG
>JAFSZK010000055.1 GCA_017458975.1 Eubacterium sp.
CGCTAATTTTTCTTCTTTGCTGTGGCTTTTATTCGTTCCGCCTTTTGGTCGTCCCATTCTTTTCATCTCCTTTTTTCTATCTTACCACAAAAAAATGATGGCAGACACTTTTTTGTGTCTACCATCATTATATCATTTCACATTGCAGTGCTTTTGTTTTACCATCCGAGACGGACAATCTTAATTGTGCATGAGCCTGTACCGAGTCTGTAACACTCTGCGTGGCCGCCGGGTGTGAAGATGTCGATTCTGCCCTCTCTTGAGAGTCCGCTGCCTCCGCGGTCAACTACGGTATAGTTCTGACCGTCAACGTTGATAACTGTTCCGAGAGGAAGCCAGTTACAAGCGATGTAATACGGGTTTTTCATACCGTTTGAGATTCTCTTACCGCTTGAGGTTACGCCGCTTGAAGAACCGTTACAGGTTGCGCAAGCGCAGTAGTGAGTATACCTGCCCTGAATAACCTGACCGAGCTTATAACCGTTCTTTTCCTTAACGCCGTTAGGAGTTACGGTACCGTTAGAAGCCGTAGTCTTGGTTGTCTTTTTCTTAGCAGTCTTTTTCTTTGTAGTCTTTTTCTTAGCAGCCTTTTTCTTGGTTGTTTTCTTTGCAGACTTCTTTGTCTTTTTAGCAACCTTCTTTGTACCTACCTTAACTACTGCGTCGGTAGGATTGGAAACTACGTTTTCGCTGAGCTTCTGGCGTGCAGATTCCTTTGAGTTAACATATTTAACTTTATAATTAGTCTTTTTAACTCCGCTCTTGCCTGCCTTTACAACCTTCTTTGTACCCTTTTTAAGAGTTGCGTCCTTAACGGTCTTGGTCTTATAGGGAATAGCGGTTGTTGCCTGCTCGTTTTTGTAGTCTACGTGATAAACCTTTACGTTCATACCCGCGTTAAGCTCGCTGTTAACAGCAGGCTGGGTATAGTCGTCGGAATCAAGAGTTACGTCTGCAAGAGAAAGCAAATCGGAAACCTTGCCGCGGCTTATAGCATATTTTACGTTTTTACCGTTTTCATTAAGAGTAACGGAAAAAGCGGATTTGATGGAAATTACCATTCCGTTTTCAACGGCGTCGCTAAGCGAATAGTTGAGCTTGTCGTTTTCGCTTACGGTTGCTCCGATTTCATCGAGAGCCTCGCCGACTGTCTGGGAATATACATTATAGGTTTGTACATTACCTTCAAATTCAACGTTAATTGAATTTAATCTGTTAATCTTAATTGTTCCGCCTTCGCCCTGCTCGAACTTAGTAAGGTCGATTCTGTCGTCAGAATTAAGGGTGATACCTGCGGTTTTGAGAATCTCGATAGGTTCCGTCTCATTGGTTGTAATTGAAAATTCTTCAGAGTTATCAAGAATTGTTACATCATATTTGTTAAAAGAGTCAGCAAATACGGTTGATGTAAAGATTGATACGATGAGAATTACAACTACGGCTCCAAGAAAAACTCGAAGCGAGCGTTTCCCGGCTACCTTTGATTGGTTAGTCATCTTAGTCTCCTTTTCTTTGGCAGGATTAACCTGCGCGCATACCTAATTTATTGGCGGTATTTGCTACCGCGTGTATTTAGTTTTGCTCAAATTGTTTGCCATTATATCATAATTGCCCAAGTTGTCAAACAAAAAAAGAAAAAGATTTTGTGCAAAATGTATACTTCGCTCGGTTGCAATAGTGCAAAACGACTAAAAGAACCCAAAATATAGTGGTTTCTGACTTTAACACGGTAAAGTCAGAAAGTGAAAATTTGTTAAAATCGTAAGAAAACGGTAAAAAGTATTTTAACCGTTTTGTAACTTTTTGGCTTTTTTGGTTACAAAAATACAAAATATAGTTTTTATAGTGTTAATGACTGTGAACAAAAACAATATGTAGACGTCAAAAATTAACATAATTTATGGGAAATAATAGACGGGTGTCGGATTAAATTACGGGTAAATCATATATAATGTTATTAATATATAATTATATATTATAATATATGTATACAAATAAGCGTTGACAAAACAAAGGCGTGTATATATAATAATTACATATTGTCTCGGTAGCTCAGTAGGATAGAGCGTTCGCCTCCTAAGCGAAAGGTCGGGGGTTCGATTCCCTTCCGGGACGCCATATTACAGGGGCAGCAACGCTGCCCCTTAAAATAAAGGTGAAGAAAATGAATATTATAAAAAGAAGTATTGCGCTTTTGATGCTGTTTATCTTTCTTTTTTCCTCTGACGCCGCGCTTGCCGGGGAAATACGGGACGCAGCTAAGGAAACGACCGTTATAAGCGGAATCGAAAGCGTATATAATATACAAAATAAAACTAACCTTACAAAAGCGGTAAGCATTACACCCTGCGACGGAACGCGGACGGTTTTGCTTGAGCTTTATAACAGCGACTCGGGAACCTATAATACCGTAAGCGAATACGTTACCGCGGACGCCCATACCGCAAGCGTAAAAATAACCTTTCCCAAAGAAAAGCGAAGAAAAACCGAGGGAAGGTGGAGAATAACCGTATCCGAAAGCGAAACCGCAAAAAAGGCGGTTAAGAACGTTACCGTTATTACAAAGAATATTGTAACAAAGGAGCTTTCCTCAAAGGCGGTTTGCGTTTACTGTATTGAAGATAAAAAGATAATTTATGAAAAATCACCCTGTAAAAGACTTAAACAGGCGAGTACAACCAAGCTTATGACGGCGACGCTTCTTCTTGAAAGCAAAAAGAAGCTCTCGTCAAAGAAAAAGATTTCAAAAAAGGCGGCAAAAACGCCCTATTCAACCCCCGTTATGACGGCGGGCGAAAAATATACTAATAAAGCGTTGCTTTACTCAATGCTTCTTCCCTCGTCAAACGGCGCGGCGGTTGCCCTTGCCGAAAGCGTAAGCGGCAGCACGGGAAAATTCGTTACTAAAATGAATAAAAAAGCCGGGAAGCTCGGTATGAACGATACCCACTATGCAAATCCCCACGGACTTGACGCAAAAGGCCACTATTCGAGCGCATATGATTTATGCCTTTGTATAAGTAATATCTACCCTAAAAGCAAGACCTTCAGAAAGGTTATTAAAACAAAGAGCGTAAAGGTTAAAGCCTCCGGGAAAAAGGCGGTTAAAATCTACTCAAAGGATATGCTCCTCGGAAACGTCAAAAACCATAAGGGCGGAAAAACGGGTCATACCGACGAAGCGGGCTACTGCTTTTGCGGAGTATATAAATACGGCGGAAAGACCTACGCCGTTGCAATCCTCGGCTCAAAGTCGGAAAAAACCCGCTGGAGCGATATGAAAAAGCTTTATTCCTATATTGATAAATACGCGAATACTAAGTATTAGCCTTAAGAAAATGAATTGCGGCTGCGCCGCGTGAATTGACCAAGGTCATGAATTGCTTATCGCGTGAATTGCCTTCGGCATTGTAAATGCAATTCAATTCACGGAGCGACGCGAGAAATCATGGCGCAGCCAAATCATGACGAAGTCAAATCATTTAATGGTTTTTAGCCGATTGCCAATTGCCAATGGACAATGGACAATTGATAATTGATAATTCAGGGCGGGCTTTGCCCGCACCCATTATAATAGCCGTGCGCAGCACCCTCAACTATTCACTAATTTAATTACGAATTACAAATTACGAATAACGAATTGTGGGCGGGACACCCGCACCCGACTTTAATCGGAGCGAGGCGACGGTCGATGAGCCGTTGCCTTTGCTTTTGCGGTGTGGTATAATGAACGCGAAAATGTGGAATTGCCGAAATGTTAATTCCCGTTGCTTGCGGCAACGGGGCTTTCGGGAGTAGTATGGCTGTGAAAGGAGGTTTTCGACATGTTAAACGAAAACA
>JAFSZK010000056.1 GCA_017458975.1 Eubacterium sp.
AAATATTAATTATAATGAAACTTAATTTCGATATTGCATATATTATATTGCATATCGCTGATTAATACAAGACTAAGGAGAAAAGTTTATGAAAAATTATAAGGTGGGCATTGTTGGCGCTACCGGTATGGTGGGTCAAAGATTTATGACGCTCCTTGAAAACCATCCCTGGTTTGACGTTGTAGTTCTTGCAGCTTCCTCAAGAAGCGCGGGAAAAACCTATGAAAAAGCAATTGAAAATAAGTGGTGTATGGATACACCGCTTCCGGAAAAATATAAACAGATGGTTGTGCTTGACGCAACTAATGATATTGAAAAAATTTGCAATGCGGTTGATTTTATCTTCTGCGCTGTAAATATGAAAAAGGATGAAATCAAAGCGCTTGAGGAGGAATATGCAAAGCACGAATGCCCCGTTGTTTCAAACAACTCGGCGCACCGCTTCACCGACGACGTTCCTATGGTAGTTCCCGAGCTTAACGCTGAGCATATCAATATTATTCCCTCTCAGAGAAAAAGACTTGGAA
This sequence comes from Eubacterium sp., assembly GCA_017458975.1. Lineage (GTDB taxonomy): Bacteria > Bacillota > Clostridia > Oscillospirales > Acutalibacteraceae > Eubacterium_R. Next base: position 528 of record JAFSZK010000056.1, read on the forward strand.
CAAAACGAGGCTTTATTGCGGTTAAATCTAACTGTTCTCTTCAATCATACGTTCCCGCTCTTTTCCCGCTCCATGAGAAATACGGCGTTAAAGACGTACTTGTATGCACTTATCAGGCAATCAGCGGCGCCGGTAAAACCTTTGAAAGATGGCCCGAGATGGTAGATAACGTAATTCCTTACATCGGAGGCGAGGAAGAAAAAAGCGAAAGAGAACCGCTTAAGCTCTGGGGTAAAATCGAAGGAGACAAAATTGCCCTTGCCGATAAGCCGAACTTTACGGCTCAATGCATAAGAGTTCCCGTATCAAACGGACATCTCGGAGCAGTTTTTGTAAACTTTGATAAAAAGCCCTCTAAAGAGGAAATGATTAGTATCTGGGATAATTTCAAGGGCAGAGCTCAGGAGCTTGAGCTACCGAGCACACCGAAGAAGTTTCTTAACTATTTCACTGAGGATGACAGACCTCAGATTAAGAGTGAGAGAATGCTTGAAAACGGTATGGCGGTTTCAATCGGCAGACTCAGAGAGGATACACAGTACGATTATAAATTTGTATGTCTTTCTCATAACACTCTTCGCGGCGCTGCGGGAGGAGCAGTTCTTCTTGCAGAGCTTTTAGCCGCTGAAGGATATATGGATTAATTGATTTAAAGGAGATATTATTATGAAGCAACCCGTATTTACCGGTTCGGCAGTAGCAATTATTACCCCGTTTAACGAGGATACAACAATTAATTATGACGCTTTTAAGAAAATGATTGATTTTCAGATTGAAAACGGTACTGACGCAATTGTAGTTGTCGGTACTACAGGCGAAGCGTCAACTCTTAATACGGTAGAACACAGAGCCGCAATTAAATTCTGCGTTGATTACGTTAACGGCAGAGTTCCTGTTATCGCAGGCTGCGGTTCAAATAATACCGCTTACGGCATTGAAACAGCCAGAGCTGCTTGTAAAGCAGGCGTAGACGCACTTTTAGTTGTTACACCCTACTATAATAAATGTACTCAAAAGGGACTTATCAGTAATTACAGAATGTTCCACGAAGCAACGGATAAGCCTATTATTATGTATTCCGTTCCTTCAAGGACAGGCGTAAATATTGAACCCGAAACCTGCCTTGAGCTTTCTAAGCTTCCCCGTATTAACGGAATTAAGGAAGCAAGCGGAAACATCTCGCAGGTTATGAAAATCAAAGCGCTTTGCGGCGACGAGCTCAATATCTGGAGCGGTAACGATGACCAGATTCCCGCTGTTATGGCTTGCGGCGGTAAGGGCGTAATTTCCGTTCTTGCTAACGTGTGTCCTAAGGAAACTCACGATATGGCTATGGCTTACCTTGAGGGCAATCCGCAAAAATGTACCGAAATGATGGCAAAGTATCTTGAGCTTGCAAATGCTCTTTTCGTTGAGGTTAATCCTATTCCCGTTAAGGCTGCATGTAATATGATGGGTCTTGAAGCAGGACCGCTTCGTATGCCTCTTTGTGAAATGACCGAAGCGCATACTGAGTATTTAAAGAGTATTCTTAAAAAGTACGAATTAATAAAATAATTTAAGCAGGGTTAATGCCCTGCTTTTGATAAAGGAAGTATAATATGATTAAGGTTATTATTACCGGCGCATACGGTATGATGGGTAAAAACATATTCAGCGTTATCAATAATAAGGAAAATATTGAGGTTGTAGCAGGAGTTGATAAATTCAACGACGGCTCACTCCCCTTTCCCGTTTATGACAAGCTTTCAAACGTTGAAGAAAAAGCGGACGTAGTAATTGACTTTTCAAATCCTGCTTTACTTGACGATTTATTAAGCTACGCAAAAGAAACTAAAACCGCCTTGGTAATAGGTACTACGGGCTTCGACGAAGAGCAGAAAGCGAAGATTAAGGAAGCCTCGAAGGAATGCCCGATATTCTTTACTTACAATATGAGTTTAGGTATTAATCTTCTTGTTAACCTTGCAAAAAAGGCTGTTCAGGTGCTCGGAGACGACTTTGATATAGAGATTATTGAAGCGCATCATAATCAAAAAATTGACGCTCCGTCAGGCACGGCGTTAATGCTTGCCGACGCTATCAGCGAGGAATTTGACAAGCCTAAAAAATACGAATACGACCGTCATTCAAAAAGAGAAAAAAGAACAAAGGACGAAATCGGACTTCACGCAGTTCGAGGCGGAACAATCGTAGGCGAGCATCAGATTCTTTTTGCCGGCAGGGACGAAAATATAACGCTCTCTCACTCGGCGAGAAGTAAAGAGGTTTTCGCAGTCGGCGCAGTTAATGCCGCAATATTTATGGCCGGAAAAGAAAACGGACTTTACGATATGAGCGGAGTAATCGAATAAGAAAAAAGCCTCTGAAAAGAGGCTTTATTTATTTAGTTTTAATCTTTTTCTTTGCTGACCATTTGCCGTATTCTTTTTCCCCACCTACATTTTTGTATGTTCTTATACGAAAATAGTATATTTTTTTAGACTTTAGATTCTTTATTAGCAATTTTTTAGCAGATGAGCCTTTAATTATTTTTCTTTTTGAACGTTTCATATTCTTTTTTAAAGAATACTGAATTTGATAACCATCGATTCCTTTTACAGTTTTCCAAAAAGCAGTAACTTTTTTCTTACCATTCTTAATTTTAGTAATCTTTGTTGAATTAATATTAACAGAATTTATTCTCTGTGAATTATTATCAGTAATTAATAACGAATAGTAATGTGGCTGTTGTAGTTCTAAGTCAAAATAATTATAAAGCTTAATATAGTAAGTGCCACTCTTTTCAGCTTTTATTTTGCATATATCTAATTTCTCTTTCTCGCTATACACGAGCTTATGTCCTATTGATGTTTCTTGATTATCTGGACTAATTAATTTTACTATCAGAGTAGTTTCTCTGTAAAAAGCAGAATAATTAGCCATTTTTATAGTATATTCATTTCCCTGTAACAGGTTTATCTTATAATAATCAATATCTGTTTTTTTATTTTTGGTATATAAATTATATGAACCAATTTCTCCATGAATTGTGTCACCTAGGCTAACTTGAATAGCAGTTGGCAAAGTATTATTTGGTTCTCTATCATATATAACAGAGGCGTAAGTGTTAAAATCAACAATAGTACTAATACTTACTACAATACATATAGAAAGAAAAAATGACAATAACTTCTTCATAACAAACTCCTTTGTTTTTATATGCATTATTCTATCATTTTGTTTATTATTAGTCAATAAAAAAGAACGCAGAACAATCTGCGTTCTTTTATTTTACTCAAAAAAATCTGACATAGTTGATTTCATAAGCTTTGAAATCTCAATTGACTGAGGACAGTGAGAAGCGCATTTACCGCACTCTATACACTCGCTTGCTTTTGCGCTCAGCTTTGCATACTGCTCAGCGCACTTATCGCCGTTTGCCTCACCGTTTTTATACTGATTATATATATCAAATATAGTACTAATCTGAATATCCTTGGGACAACCTGCGCAATAATCACAGCCTGTACAAGGTATAACCTCGTTTTTATTAAGCAATGCAGCTGCGTTTGCGCATAACTTAAGCTCAACATCGTCCATGGGCTTGAAATCAGTAAGAGTATTGATATTATCCATCATCTGTTCGGGCGCGTTCATACCGCTTAAAATACAGAATACGTTATCAAGACTTGCAACAAAACGCATCGCCCAGGACGCATAGCTTTTTTCGGGATTAGCTTTATTAAATATATCTTTTACCGACTGAATAGGGTCAGCGAGCTTGCCGCCTCTTACGGGCTCCATAATTACTACGGGTATTCCCGCGTCGGTTAGTATTTTATACTGCTCGTCCGCTCTCTGGTTTTTCCAGTCAAGATAATTAAGCTGAATCTGTGCAAAATCCCATTTACGAGCGGCTACAATCTCTTTTAAATCGTCAATAGTTCCGTGGAAGGAGAAGCCGAAATACTTAACCTTTCCCTCTTTCATCTTCTCTTCAACAAATTCAACCGCTCCGAATCTTTTACATTTCTCCCAGTTTTTCTTATCAAGAGAGTGAAGAAGATAAAAATCGAAGTAATCAACGTTGCATCTTGAAAGCTGCTTATTGAAAATCTTTTCAACGTCGCTCTTTTTAGGACACATAAATATCGGTAATTTATCCGCAAGATAATATGAGTCTCTCGGATATTTTTTAAGTGCCTGACCTATGAATTTTTCGCTTTTGCCCGCATGATACATATACGCGGTATCAAAATAGTTTACGCCGTTCTGATATGCTAAATCAACAAGTTCCTGACCTTTTTTATAATCAATCATCGGGTTGGCTTCTCTTTTAATAGGAGTTTTAACAGGAAGTCGCATATTTCCGAGTCCGAGCCGTGAAATATCAATATCCTTAAATTTAACTCTGTCTATCATAATAATCACTCCTTTTTTAGATTATTACATATAATTGTATAAAATTCAAGGGTAAACATTTAAAATGTTCACCCTTTATTTTATTTTCCATTATTCTTTGGTCCAGGTAACGCCCTGAGGAGTATCTTTAAGAATAATTCCTCTTGCTTTAAGGTCGTCGCGAATTTTATCTGCGGTTGCCCAGTCCTTATTCTTTCTTGCCTCCTGACGCTGCTCAATAAGAGCCTCAATCTCGGAATCAAGGTCATTTGACTTTCTGTTATAAAGAATACCTAAAACTCCGCAAAGCTCGTCAAAAAGACTTGCTGCAATTTCGCAATCGCCCTTTGAAACGTCCTTATCAAGAATTTTTGTATTGATATCCTTAACAAGGTCAAATATAGCAGCAAGTCCGTCGGCAGTATTAAGGTCGTCGTCCATTGCTTTAATGAACTGCTCTTTTCTTGAGTTAAGCTGAGTAATCAAATTCTCGTCACTACCGCTGCCTTTTGCATTTTTAATAGCAAAATCAAGACTTTCGCGACATGTGTAAAGTCTGTCAAGAGCAGCTTTACACTGTTCAATAATCTCAAGATTATAGTTAATCGGTGAGCGGTAATGAGAAGAAATAAGGAAATATCTTATAACCTCATATCCGTAAGCGTCGGCAATTTCACGAACGGTTTTAAAGTTGCCGAGCGATTTACTCATTTTAACGTTATCAACGTTTATATAACCGTTGTGCATCCAGTATTTTGAGAACGGAGCGTCATTAGCTGCCTCGGACTGAGCAATCTCATTTTCGTGGTGAGGGAAAATTAAGTCCTGACCGCCGCAATGAATATCAATCGTTTTTCCGAGATACTTTCTGTTCATAGCTGAGCACTCAATATGCCAGCCCGGTCTGCCCTTACCCCAGGGTGAATCCCAATAGGGTTCGCCCTCTTTTGCAGCTTTCCAGAGAGCAAAGTCAAGCGGGTTTTCCTTTTTATCTCCTACTGCAATTCGAGCGCCGCTCTGTAAATCGTCAATCGGCTGGTGCGAAAGCTTACCGTAGTCCTTGAACTTTAAAGCGCGGTAATAAACGTCACCGTCAACTGCATACGCATATCCCTTTTCTACAAGAGAATTAATAATATCAATAATTTCCTCTATGTTTTCAGTAGCCTTGGGATGAACGGTTGCGTCCTTGAAATTAAGACCGTGAGCGTCAGTCCAGAATTCATTAATATACTTTTCGCTGACCTCCTCAAAGGAAAGTCCCTCCTCGTTAGCGCGGTTTATTATCTTATCGTCTACGTCGGTAAAATTCTGAACGAATTTAACGTTATATCCCCTGTATTCCATATAACGTCTTAAAACGTCAAAAACACAAAGAGGTCTCGCGTTTCCGATATGAATATAGTTATATACGGTAGGACCGCACGCGTATATTTTAACCTCGTTTTCATCAACGGGTATAAATTCTTCTTTAGTTCTTGTTAATGTATTAAATACTTTCATTACTTACTCTCCAATTCCTTTATTCTTTCTTCAAGTGCGGCAATCTTTTCCGCGTTAGAAGTAATAGCCTGCATAACCGGGTCGGGAAGATGAATCTGGTCAAGGTCGTCGACTCTCTCTCCGTCAAGCCTTACCATCCTACCGGGAATACCTACAACTGTTGAATTTGGTTCTACGTCCTTTACGACAACCGCGCCAGCGGCAACCTTAGCGTTATGACCGACAGTAATAGGACCGAGTACTTTAGCTCCCGCGCCAATCATTACGCCGTGTTCAATAGTAGGATGACGTTTACCTTCATCCTTGCCTGTACCGCCGAGAGTGACGCCCTGATAAATCATAACGT
>JAFSZK010000057.1 GCA_017458975.1 Eubacterium sp.
ACGGTAAGATTATAAATCAGGGCAAAAAGGACGACGTTCTCCCCGCCCTTCTCGGTACGGCGTCGGCAGTCGGCGCCTGCAAGCAGTTAAGCTAAGGAGGCTCTTTATGGAAATTATTACAAATATTCAAAAGCAGCTCCTTGCCGAGATTGCAGACCTTCACGCAACCCCTAAGGGAGCGTATAACATACGCGCAAACTCAAAGCTTGCCGCAAGAAACACAACCGAAAATATTGATATTCAGACCAAAGAGGACAAGCCCGGTATTGATATAAGAATTAAAAGCGGTACCAAGGGCGAGGACGTGCATATTCCCGTTGTTATAAGCGATACGGGAATTAAAGAGGTTGTTTATAACGATTTCTTTATCGGAAACGACTGTGACGTTACAATAGTTGCGGGCTGCGGTATAGATAACTGCGGCGCTCACGACTCTCAGCACGACGGCGTTCACCGCTTTTTCGTAGGTAAGAACTCTCACGTCAAGTACGTTGAAAAGCATTACGGAAGCGGAGAGGGTACCGGTAAGCGAATTTTGAATCCCGTAACCGAGGTTTACCAGGAAGAGGGCAGCACCGTTGAAATGGAAATGGTACAGATTAAGGGCGTTGACTCAACCGTCAGAACTACCAAAGCCGAGCTTGATAAGGACGCAACTCTGCTTGTACGCGAAAGACTTATGACCCACGGAGAGCAGAGGGCTGAAAGCGTTTACGTAACCGAGCTCAACGGCGAAGGCTCAAGCGCGGACGTTATTTCACGTTCGGTTGCTAAGGATAATTCGTACCAGAAATTTGATTCCCGCATTGTAGGAAATGCAAAGTGCAACGGTCATACCGAATGCGACGCTATTATTATGGGCGACGCAAATATTCTTGCCGTTCCTCAGCTTGAGGCGAACAACATTGACGCAGCGCTTATCCACGAAGCGGCAATCGGAAAAATTGCAGGCGAACAGCTTATTAAGCTTATGACCCTCGGACTTTCGGAGCAGGAAGCCGAAGAACAAATCATAAATGGGTTTCTTAAATAATTAACAATAAAAGGAAGAGCAAGAAATGCTCTTCCTTTTAATTATAATGAATTAATCATCGTAAGATGTTTTACATAAAACTCTCTGACGTCGTTTCTTTTTAGCATTCCGCCCTGCAACGACATATGGTCGCCGCGGTAGGTCGGCATAACATTCCAGACTCCCCTCGGTATATCGGTTTGGTCAAAATCCTTTTGCCTGTCAACTGAGGGAGCGCGGGCTGAAATTGTATTTACAAGACCGTCGTTTTCAAGCCAGTCCGCCGTTATCTCATTTTTGCCGTCGGTTTTGCCCGTATACATACCCATCAGATAAGCGGACTTAACGAACATAGGCTCGGTAATATCCTTATCGGGCGCATACGTACCGTCCTTCTGCTTATCCGTGCAGCTGCAGGGATATGAGAAATAATAAACATTATCGAGCGCCTTTAAGCTTTTATTCATCTCAAGGGCGTTATCTATTTTAAGGTCGTAGTTAGCGTAGTCGCTTTCAATTCTTCCGTCATTATCGGAGCTTGTTGACGCACTCACCATATCGCTCATCATTTTTTCCGTTGAGCTGAGCTTATCGTCAACGCTGTTCGTTCCGTCGTTCGCGTTATACGCCGAGGTTCCGTCATGCGGAGCGGCAAGAGCGGTAACCGAATAAATCCAGTCCCCCTTTCCGCCCGTAAAGAGCGGGGATATGTCGTCCTTTTCGGTAGCGTTTATTTCAGCCTCGCTTCCGTTTGCCATAAGACTGACAAGCATTCTTACCGTAGCGCCGCCGAAGGAGTGACCGAGGAGATTAATCTTATTTTCGCTGTCCCATTTTTCAATAAGGGGCTCCTTACTGAAATCACGTCCGAAGCGCTCGTGCTTGCATCGCTCGCTGTGCTCCTTACCGTAGTCGACAACCGTTCCCGTAAGCTGGGCATAGAGCTCGCAGGCTCTGTCCCACGCGGAGCCGCCGGGGTCAACCGACGCAGCAAAACAATTAAAGCCCTGCTTATTCAGGTATTTCATTAAGTCGCCGCTGAACGTACCCCAGTATTTGAGGACTTTATTTTGTTTGTCATAGCTTCCCCAGCCTGAGAGCCCGTGAACAAAAACATATGTATAGTTCGTTTTAAACTCGGTTTTATCAACCTTTACCGCGGGAGCCGAAGCACACGAGGAAAAGAGAAGAATCATCGCAAGAATAAGCGGTATTATTTTAATCTTTTTCATTTTATCACCCAAAAGCACCCCGAAAGCTCGGGGTGCAGATAATTATAATGCGTTAATAATTGCGTCCTTGTCGGTTAAGCCTACAAAGGTTTCGCTAAGCTCGCCGCCCTTGAATACCATAATTGTAGGAATTGACATAATTCCGTATTTCATTGCGGTTTCACCAGCCTCGTCAACGTCAACCTTACCGACAACGATATCGCTTTTTTCTTCGGCGATTTCGTCAATAATCGGTGACATCATCTTGCACGGTCCGCACCACTCTGCAAAAAAGTCAACAAGAACCGTCTTGCCCGAAGCAATTACTTCACTTTCAAAATTAGCGTCATTAAGTTCTAATACTGCCATAATAATTCTCCTTATTTATTACTTTCTTTTAAGAATTTTACCGCGCTGAGACCCGCCTGCGCGCCGTCATAAACCGCCTTGCTGACCTGTAAAAGTCCGCCCGTGGTATCGCCGCACGCGAAAAGACCCGGAAGGTTGGTTTTCATATTTTCGTCAACCCTGATATTATCTCCGTTCAGCGCCGCGCCGAGCTTCTTTGCAAAATCTGCTCCGCCCGCAACACCCTGCGCAACGAAGAGTCCGTCAAGAGTAAGCGAGCTTCCGTCCTCAAATTCAACTGAGCCGATTTTAATCTCGCCCTTGATTTCCGTAATTTTTTTGGTGATAATTTCGTATTTATCGGTTTCGGGAGCCTCAAGTCCGTCGGTTAAAATATAAAGCTTCTCTACAATGTTTTCAAGGTCGCCCGCTTCTGAAAGCGCGTAGTCCCCGTTACCGAGTACGGCAACGGTTTTGCCCCTGTAAAAGAAGCCGTCGCATATCGCGCAGTAGCTGATACCCTTTCCCTCAAAGGTATCCGCACCCTTAATATTCGGCTTTATCTTCTTATTTCCCGTTGAGAGAATAAGGCTCTTTCCGACATAAACCTCATCGGCGATTACTTCGTAATTCATATCGCCGTTAAGCTTAATATGGAGCGCCTCCTCGTTTTTAACCTCAACGCCGAGCGCCCTGGCCTGTTTAATACCGTTTTCGTAAAGCTCTGTTCCCGAAATACCGCCCTCAAAGCCGTAATAGTTTTCAATCATATGCGCCTTTTCAAGCTGGCTTTCGCCGTGATATAAAACAAGCACGCTCTTGTTTGCTCTTTTTGCATAGAGCGAGGCGGATATTCCCGCAGGTCCCGCGCCGATAATTATAACATCATACATATTAACACCACAATTATTTTGTATCAGTTTTGCGTTTTTATTATAATACTTCTGCTATCTTGCTGTCAATCTCTTCCGGAGTTACCGAAGGCGCAAATCTTTCAAGCACGTTGCCTTCACGGTCAATAAGGAATTTAGTGAAGTTCCATTTAATTTTAGCGCCGCCCGTCTGCTCCTTAAGGAAGTTGTAAAGCGGAATAGCGTCCTTGCCGTTAACTTTAATTTTCTTAAAGCGCGGGAAGGTTGTTCCGAACTTAAGAGAGCAAACCTTGTTAATACCCTCGTCATCCTCTCTTGCCTGGAAAGCAAACTGGTTGCACGGGAAGTCGAGAAGCTCAAAGCCCTGCTCGTTATACTTTTTATAAAGCGCCTCAAGTCCATCATACTGAGGAGTAAAGCCGCAGTGAGTAGCGGTATTGACAATAAGAAGTACCTTTCCTCTGTACTGCTCAAGCGAAACCTCTTCGCCCTTCTGACTTAATACTTTAAAATCATAAACGTTCATTTTCAAATCTCCTTTTGCATAAAATTAAATTGTGTACAATCTTTTGTTGAGTTAATAATAGCATACTTTTTCTTATTTGTCAAGAGCTTTTTTCATTTTTTTATTTGCTTTTTTAAAACAGCGTACAAATCCACGCCGCCAATGCCGTAATAAACGGAAAAATAATTATCTTTATTATCTGTGATTTCAGGTTAAATCCGAACCTTTCAAGGCTTTCGCAACCCTCAATTTCGGGATAATAACGTTGGAAGAAATGCGATTTAGTCAATAAAAGCCAGTCAAAGCAAATCATATCAAACGCCTTATAAAGATAAAGCATTGTAAGAAGCCTTTTAAAGAATTGCCAAAATGTAAAATCATTTTTAACTCCGTCAATTACACCGAAAAGAAAGGCGCCGATAATACCCAAAACGCTGATAAGCGCAAGCGCATAACCAAGAAAATGTGCGCCCCTGAAGCGCTCCGGCTTTTTTCGAATTGCCTCCTGAACATCCTTCGGCGCGGAGGTAAAAAACTTTTTGTTCTGCACGAGCGCAACGCCCGAATAAAGCATCAAAATAATTGATGCGATAAAAACAGCAGATAAAATAAGCGTTAAAATCAAAATTCTCACCTACCCGAAATACACGTCAAGTATCATCATAGTAACAAAGCCGATAGCAAGGCCGACGGTGGCGATGTTGGAGTGCTTGCCCATTTGCGAATCGGGGATTAATTCCTCAACCACTACGTAAATCATAGCTCCTGCCGCAAAAGAAAGAAGATACGGCAGCGCAGTTAATACAGTGCTTGTAAGCAATACGGTAATTAGTCCGAATACAGGCTCAACCGCGCCCGAAAGCGTACCGAGCAAAAAGGCTTTCATTTTAGACGCGCCCTCGCTTTTCAAAGGCATGGAGATTATTGCTCCCTCGGGAAAATTCTGAATCGCAATGCCGACCGAAAGCGCCGTAGCCGCCGCCATTGTAATACCCGATTTACTGTTCAGAGCTGCTGCAAGCGTAACGCCGACCGCCATACCCTCGGGGATGTTATGAAGCGTTACGGCAAGCACCATCATCGTTGTCTTTTTCAGTTTGTTTGTCTTTATACCCTCCTGAGATTTGTCTATATGTAAATGCGGGATCACGCTGTCGAGCACGAGCAAAAACGCGATACCGAAAAGAAAACCGACAGCCGCAGGGAGGAACTTTAATTTATAACCCTCTGCCATTTCGATTGACGGGAGCAACAACGACCAGACGGACGCGGCAATCATCACTCCCGAAGCAAAGCCAAGCAACAGCTTTTCTACTTTTTCGTTGATTTTGTTTTTCATCAGAAATACCATCGCCGCACCGAGAGCGGTGCCGGCAAACGGTATCGTCAGCCCTAAGCCTAACATTTAATCACTTTCTTCCGTAGAGTAATGCCGAGCCTGAAAGAAACATCGTTTTTGCTTCCGACGGACTCATAAACTTATCGGAGGTATCAATAAGCTCAACCTTTTCATATCCCATATCGCGCAATTTTTGTAAAAAAGGCTCCATATCGCCGTACTCATTTTTTGAAAAAATATCATGCAGCGCAAAGGTGCCGCCCTTTTTCAGCGTGCGCAGGGTTTCAAGCAGAATTGCCTGACGGTCCGTTGTCGGGATGTTATGATAAACATAGTTGCTGACAACTGCGTCAAAGCTCTCGTCCTCAAACGGAAGCTTTGTTGCGTCGCCTTTTTGAAAAGTAATATTTTCGCAGCCTTCTGCTTTGGCGTTCTCCTTGCAGAGCAGTTTTGAAAACTCTTTGTATTCCTTTCCCCAGCGGTCACAGCCAATTACGGACGCGTTTGGATTTTTCTTTGCTACTGCAATTGCAAGCGCACCGCTTCCGCATCCGATATCAAGCGCGGTTGCTCCGTCGGGAAGGTCAACATAACCGGCAATACCGTCAATAATGCCTTTTGAGAGTTTGCGATTACCGTCATAGGAAAACTTGTTGTATGCAAAAACGCTCCATATATCCGAAACAAGGCAAAGTATAAACGCCAGCGCGAATATGATAACGAGTATAACCTTTGCTGCGCCGTGCAGCGCAAGAGCAAAGATAATCATTAATACCAGCGAGATAACCGCTCCTGCGGTAAATGCGCCGAACATCCATTTCGGTATCCAGTTTTTGTAATCGGGTTTCATTATTCTACTCCTTTTAATGATTCAGTCATATTTAACTTACTGATTTTTCGCCTGAACAGCAGACTGACAAGCACGGATACGCCCAGCGTAATCGCCGTACAGATAACAAAGGTTTTCGGCGATACCGCAATCATCATATCAAATTCATCGCCCGCAAAATTCAGCATAAAATAGGTGAACCCAAGCCCTACGGGAATACCGAGAATTACGCCGAAAAGGGAGTAAAGAATATTCTGTACAATGCTTGTTCTCAGTATCTTATCCGTACCGAAGCCGAGCACCTTTAGCGTGGCGTTATCCCTTATGCGTTCCGTAAAGGTGAGCGAACCGAGGTTATAAAGCACAACGACGGAAAGAATGCACGCAAAGAAAATCAGAACGCTTACCATCAGGTTCATACTTTCCATATAATTATCCCAGAAGCCGTGCATATCCTCCTGCGTTAGCGCGTTGGTAATATGAGGATTAGTGTAGCCTTTGTTCATCGTCAGAGAATCAACATAGGTCGGCTTGAATTCGTAGCCGTAGTTTTCAAGTGTATTTCTTGTTACGGTAAGTCCCTGCGTCATCGGCGTACGGTTAATCAGCGTTATTTTTGAATTCACCCATTTGTCAGACGTATAAATGTGCCACTCAATTTCGTCGCCTACTGAAACGCCGAGTATATCCGCCGTTTTCTGTGAAAGCGCAATCGTGTTGTCATCGGGCGTTACCTGCTTTCTGTCAGCAGTCGTCAGGTAAAAACATCCCTCGCCGTCAACAGCGTTTATGTTGGCGGTTTTCTTTTTGCCGTTTGCCCTGACCTCAATGGCGTCGGTCATAATAATTTCACCGTTAACGTCTGCTTGTATTTTTTCTGCGTCCTTAACGGTTGCTTCGCCGTCAAGCATATAGCGTACCTGCTGCACCTGAATCTCGTTGTACATCCATTTTTCCATATCAGTCATGGAGTCCATTGAGGAAAACGCACAGATAAGCAGCGCCATACAGCCAACCGTTCCGGCAATACCCATAACGGTTTTCATTTTGCCTCTTGAAACGGTGCGCCAGCTCCAGCGAAGGTTAAAGCCGAGCTTGCTCCAAAGAGCCGATTTTTCAAATTTTGTGAGTTTATACTTCTTTGGCGGTTTTGGTCTTAAGGTCTGCGCAGGGCTTTCTCTTAACAGTCCCGCCGTACTTAAAAACGTAGTGAGCGTACAAACTAAAATCGTAGCTATTGTGACAATAAAGAAGGATTTATCCCAGCCCGATTTCCACTGCGGAAGCGTGAAGTATGACGACATCGAAGGATAAAACAGGTGCGGTATCGTTAGCGGTCCGATAATCAGACCCAGAACGGCGCCGACGGTACTCGTCCAGAAGCCGTAGCCAACATAGTGGCGCAGAATCGTTGCGTTTGAAAAACCGAGCGCTTTCAGCGTTCCTATCTGCGTGCGCTGCGTGTTGATAAGGCGGTTCATACTCGTTACAATCGCCAGCACCGCTATCGCAAGGAAGAGTATCGGCATCAAGGAACCAACCATTTTATGCTGTTCCATTTCGGTAGTCAGCATTTGTATTCCTGTCATTTCCGAACGGGTGGTATATACGGCGTAGTTATCCTTCAGCGCTTCATCAACCTTATCCGACAGGTCTGCAGCGGGAACGTCGCTTGTCAGCGTTATCTGTGTATAGGGCAGCATTTCGGCAAATTCGCCGTCGTCTGCCTTTTTAAGCTGTTTTACAATAAAGTCCTTTGAAAACTTACCGAGCGTATCCTTGTATTTGAGTAGCTCGGCATTGTCCTTGCCGAATTCGTCAATCAGCTCGCTGACGCTCTTATCGCTTTTTTCAATGTAATTAATTAAATACTCCTTAATCGGTATGCTGCTTACAGGGGCGTAAACAAAGCCTACGTGGTTATAATCGGGCCACAAATCATTTGTATTTGAATAGTATTGCAGCTCGCTTGAGTAGATAAGTCCCGCAATCTGCAACGTAAACTGCGTACCCTCAAAATCAAAGGTGTAACTGTCGCCGACTTTCAGCTTTTTTGCATTGGCAAAGTTGACGTCAAGCCACATTTTATCTTTGGCATTTGTGTCAAAATCAGCGCCTTCAACGATATACGGCTTACAGATTTCGTTGCTGTCAAGTCCGTAGAAGAATACGGTTGGACTATCCTCGTCAACGCCCTTTACCTCTGCGTAAAAGCGTCTTTGCGCGCCCGTTACTCCGTCAATATTTTTTACCTTGCGCACGTCGTTCTCACTGAAGCCTTCGCCCCAAATCCAGCCGTCTGCAAGATTGGTTTCTTTGTAATAATCTTTTCGTGAAGCCTCAACGCCCGACCATTCGCCTCCGACGCCCGTGAAAATGAAAACGCCGATAAATGCCATCAGCAAAATGGAAAGGAATTGCAGCTTGTTTTGCTTCATATCCTGAAGCATTTTCTGTTTTAACATTACCATTGTACCTCGCTGATTGCTTTTGGATTTTCGTTGAGAATAACCTCGCGGATTTTGCCGTTCTTCACGCGGATTACCTTGTCCGCAGTTTCGGCAAGCGCTGAGTTATGCGTAACGATAATTACCGTCTTTTTCTGCTCGCGACACAAATTCTGCAAAAGCGTTAATATCTGTACGCCCGTGTCTGAATCAAGTGCGCCCGTAGGCTCGTCGCAAAGCAGCATTTTAGGATTCTTGGCAATGGCTCTTGCAATGGAAACGCGCTGCTGCTCGCCGCCCGAAAGCTGCGAGGGAAACTGATACTTGTGGTCAAGCAGTCCCACGCTGTCGAGCACCTCGGTGGCTTTAACGGGTTTTTCGCAAACGTCGTTTACAAGCTCAATGTTTTCAAGCGTGGTCAAGGTCGGTATCAGGTTATAAAACTGAAAAACAAAACCAACCTCCTCGGCTCTGTATTTTGTCAGCTTTTTATCGTTGTACGCGGAGACATTGTTCCCGTCAACAATAATGTCGCCTTTGGTTGCCTTTTCCATACCGCCAAGCAGATTAAGCATGGTTGATTTGCCAGCGCCCGACGGGCCTAAAACAACAACGAATTCGCCCTCGTCTATTTCAAAGCTTACGTCGTCAAGCGCATTGAGCGTATGAAGTCCCGTAAAATATTGTTTCGTTATGTTTTTAAATTCTATCAGTGCCATAATTATCTCCTGAATACTGTTTTTGCAATTTGCTATTTATGCCTTTTTTGCCGTAACGTTCAGCCACGGCTTGCTGTTGTGAATATGAATCTGTATATCGCTGAAGCCTGCATTTTCAAGAAGCGCTTTTAAATCCTCGCCTGTATAAAGGTTCATACCGTCGATGATTTTTGAAAATTTTACTGCAGTTTCGTCAGTTCCCGTCGACTCGTTTGTAATGGCAAAGGTACCGCCGCTTCTTAAAACTCTGAAAACCTCGGCAAAAGCCTTTTCAATATCCTGCCAGAAATAGACTGTTTCGAACGCTGTTACTATATTAAAGCTGTCATTACCGAAAGGCAGCTTGCAAACGTCGCCGTGATGTATTTCACTTCGACAATTATTGATTGCTTCGGCGTTTACTTCTTTTGACTTGGCAACGCTTACCTCGGAGTAGTCGATACCGTATGCTTTATCGCATTTTGAAAGCAAGCGTTTTACATTTGCTCCGCCGCCGCATCCGCAATCAAGCGCCGTGTCGTTTTTATCTATGTCGATATAACCGAAGCCCCATTCGGCAAGCGCGCCATGACTGTTGCCGTTCATACCGTTTACCATTATTTTACCGAGGAAGCCCTCGGGCTTTTTTGTGTTACCGAAAAACTTACTCATCAAGCTCATAGTATTCCTCCTATAAAAAACGGCGGAAAAATCCGCCGCAAGTTATCTTTTAAAAAAGCCTTTTTTAACAAACGGCTCTGTTTTTATACCTTTGAATTCATATCCCGTATCGGCAACTGCTTTTTTTATTATTTCACCGTCAGGCTCGCCGTCAAGAAGAAACGTTGTTTCGCCCTTGTTGTGAGACGACGCGACCTTCTTTGCCTTGGGATATATTTTTCTTATTGTATCGTTAATATGCGCCTCGCACATACTGCACATCATACCGTCAATTATTATTGTAACCTTATTCATTACGACTCTCCTATCACGGTCGCGGCGACTGACTAAATGGAGTAGGATAGTAATATTATAAACAGGAACAGAAAGGAAATGCTAATCGGTTAGCCACCGCTAACCGTTATGGCAAACAATATAGTTAGCCGCCGCTAACCACTGATAATATATCATATTCTATTCCCTTTGTCAATACCTAAAAAACGGACGATTATAAATCGCCCGTTTTTTATTAATCCTTAATTATTATATTTACCGCGTGCTCGAGAGTTTTAGCCGTTACGTCGAGCCGGTCGCCTCCGAATTCACCGTCAAGCGTAAACGCCGTCGGCTCGTCAAACATAAAGCGAATATTCTTGCACTTTCTTATTTTTACCATAGGATTATCTTTAATGTTTCTTGTTGCGATATCCTTAATAAATGCAAGCGCTTCCTTAACGTTTTTAAACATTCTTATAAGTACTAACTCGTGGTAGCCGTCGTCAAATTCAACGCCCGCGTTTTTAAGAAGAGGCATTCCGCCGACTCCGTAGGAATTAGAAGCTGCGCCGAGGAAATAATCGTCCTCGTAAAATTCACCGTCAGCCTCGACCCTCGCGTGGTAGGGACGCATATGAAGAAAATCCTTAGCAACGGGAAGGTAGTAAGCAACTCTTCCGAGCGCGTTTTTAATTTTCTGGTTAGCGGTATACGAAAGCGCGCAGAAATTACCGAAAGCGGCAACGTAGATAAAGGCTTCGTTCTCAAAAAGACCTATGTCAACCGGGTGAGGTTTGCCCTCAATAATATTGTCAACCGCCGCCATAACGTCATTTCTCGGAATACCGAGCGAGCGCGCAAAGTCGTTAGTCGAGCCCATAGGAATATAGCCGAGAGGAGCGGTAAGACCAAGCTCGATTATACCCGTAACGGTTTCCTTAAGAGTTCCGTCACCGCCGACGCAAACGATAATATCCGCCTGTTCTCCGAGCTCTTTAACTATATCATAAGCGTTTTTCTCTTTAAGAGTACATACGGTTTTTACGTCAAAATCCGCGTCGTCAAATTTAGTTATAATTGAGGGCATATATTGCCCTGCTTTTTTTCTTCCCGAAATCGGGTTTACGATAAGAAGCAATTTTTTGTTCACAAAGACACCTTCTTTTTTAATTAGTTATCAGATGCTGAGGATTCCTGCCGTATCAAGAATTGAGCTTACAAGAATAAAGAAAATGAGAAGCGGGGCAATCCACTTTATCATTAATGTATAAAAGCCCTTAAGCTTAAATTCGCCGTTAAGCTCAATTTCGTCAATAATTGTTTTCGGCTTAACAACAAAGCCTACGAAAATACAGGTTAACATTCCGACAAGCGGAAGGAGTATGCTGTTTGAAACGAAATCAAGGAAGTCGAGAATATCAAAGCCGATAATCTTGAAATTGCTCCAGATACCGAAGCCGAAGGAGCACGCAATGCCTACGAGAATACCGTAAAAGGCTACGATGACGGTGGCGGTATTTCTTGACGTATTATACTTGTCAACAACGCCTGCAACGATAGCCTCCATAATTGAAACGGAGCTCGTTATTGCGGCAAAGAGTACGAGAACGAAGAATAAAATTCCGATAATTCTTCCCGCTGCCATATCGTTGAATACCTTTGGCAGGGTTACGAACATAAGGCTCGGTCCCTTGCCGAGAGCCTCTTTGTCTCCGCCCGAGTAAACGAACACGGCGGGAATAATCATAAGTCCTGCAAGAAGAGCGATTAAGGTATCGAAAACCTCAATTTGTCTTGCTGATTTAGAGATATGCTCCTTCTTGCTGAAATATGAGCCGTAGGTAATCATAATGCCCATTGCAAGCGACATTGAGTAGAATAACTGACCGAGCGCAGCAAGGAAGGTTTTAACATTTAAATCCTTAATATTAGGCATTAAGTAATACTTTACGCCGGCTCCCGCGCCGGGTCTTGTTACAACGTAAATCGAAAGCGCAACGGTTAAAACAAGAAGCGCGGGCATAAGAACGCGGGACAGCTTTTCAATACCCTTGTTAACGCCGAAAATAATAACAAGCGCCGTTGCAATAATAAAGATTAAAAACCATATGAGCGGTTCGCCCGTTTTTCCGATAAAGCTTCCGAAATAGTCATCGCTCGCCGCCTGCTTTACCGTACCGGAAATCATAACGCCGGCATATTTTGTTACCCAGCCGCCGATTAAACAGTAATACGGGAAAATCAAAACGGGTACGATTGTTGCAAGCTTTCCGAGCCAGCTCCACTTTTTATTAAGAGAGCCGAAAGCTTCCATAGGGCTGAGCTGCGTTTTACGTCCGATTGCAATTTCGGTTACCATCAATACAAAACCGAAGGTAATTGCAAGAACTATGTATACAAGAAGGAACGCGCCTCCTCCGTATTTTGCAGCTAAATACGGAAATCGCCAGAGATTTCCGAGACCTACAGCCGAGCCCGCCGCTGCAAGAACGAAGCCAAGCTTTCCTGAAAATGTACTTCTTTGTTCCATGGATTATATTCCTTTTTCTTATAATATCAAAATGTATTATAGTAAATAGAATTTTAAAAGTAAAGTGTTAAGTATTTTATTTATACTTTATTAATTATTTGTCAAGTATTACGGTAAGAAGGGAATCGGGCTTTGAAAGTATCTCGCTCTTGAAATCGCCCGAATAAATCTCATTAAGCTTTTCGTCCTTATCTGATTCAATAATTACCGCTTTTGAATAATCCGCGTCAAGAGTAACCGAACGTTCTTCTCCCTCGTTTACAATTACAACAACGGTCCTGCCGTCGCCTGTTTCAAACGCGAAAATATTAAAATCGTTTTCCTTTTCGCTTACATAATAATTAATATCAAGCGCAACCGAGCCCTTGGGAATATACCTTGAAAAATGGGCGTATCCGTAATATCTTGCGTTTCTGCTCCATTTTGTAAAATCGTCGTTTGCGCTGAACATAGCGTCGGAATAATCCTCGCCGTCCTTCATTGCATACTGATTTACCGCAACCCAGCTCGTCCAGCTTCTGCAGCCCGCGTAAATTAAATCCTGACCGATAATTCTTGCGGTAATGAGCGCACCCTTAAAATTCCTTGTATGGCTCTTGTTGGGAAGCTCGCACCATTCACTCTGGTCAAAACGAATTTCAGGGTATTTATCAACAAACTCTCGCTTGAATTCATACCTCGTTTCGGGAGAGTGGTCGGCGTGGTAGGAGTGAACGGCAAAAACGCCCAGCACACTCATTATTTCCTTATCGTTATATAGCTTTTCAAAATAAACCTTTGTATCCTTCAGATATTCCCCGCTTTCGGGACCGTAGAGCTTAATCGGCATTTTACGGCGTATGATTTCCTTTGCGAAAAGGCTGTAAATCTCATAAAGCTCCTCGACTTCATAATGGCAGCCCTCCTGCCATACATTGGGTCCGCCCCATTTCCATTGGGGCTCGTTAATAGGGCTGAGATAGTCGACCGGCAAACCCTCGTCAAGAAAATGCTGAGTTACGTCCAGGGCGTAATCAACAAATTTTTTATAGTTCATTTTAGGAAGATTGCAGGTATGGTAAATAAGTCCGCCCGACGCCTGACCCGTTGAGGTAAAGGAGTAATGGGGCGAATTGCAAAAGAGAATAAGCGTATCAACATTTCCCGTTTCAAGCGCTTTTTTCATAACCTCGACGGCGGTTTTATCCCTTGTAAAATCCCAGCTCCTGAGCTCTCTTTCTAGCTCAAAGGTCATAAAGCTGTCACACCGTCTCCACGGATTTGAAACGCGGCAATTGTTTTCGTCAAAGCCCGCGCCTATATTGTAACGGTAAATATTAAGGTCAAGCCCCTCCTCAGTATAAAGAAGGCGGATTAGCTCGTCCTGAGTTTTTTCATTTGTACATGCCTGAGCCCACCAGCAAGCCGAGGTTCCCCAGCCCTCCAGGGTCTGCATTTTCTTTGCGTTTTTTAAATTAATTTTCATAAGCAAAATTCCTTTACAAATCTATATTTTTATAATACAATTAATACATATTGATGTCAATAATCAGGAGCTATTATGGAAATAAACGGAAATATCCGTCTTGCGGGAATTGACCTTGACGGAACGCTTTTAAACGACGACAAGCTTCTTTGCGAAGGCGCTGCGGATACAATTAAAAAAGCGTATGAAAACGGAATACATATTGTACCCATTACCGGCAGACCCCTGCTCGGTATTCCTAAGTGCGTCACCGAGCTTGACGAGGTTGAATATATTATTTCTTCAAACGGCGCTCAGATTAACGATATGAAAAATAAAAAAGCTCTTTATACCTGTACGATTTCTCACGGGCGCTCGCTTGAAATAATGCGGCTTTTAAGAGAGCTTGACCTCGTTTTTGAACCGTTTACCGAGGGCTTCGGCTTTACGGAAAAACATATTTATAATAAGTATTTACACCAATATATCGGAACGGTGCTCGAGGAATATATCCGCTCGTCAAGGCGTATTGTAAAACGTATTGAGGACTTATACGAGGGTAACGACCGTGTTACGGACGAATACTTTGTTCACGCCGGCGACGTTGAAAAAAGAAAAAAGCTCTTAAAAGAGCTTGATAAGGCGGAGGATTTACAGTACTGCGTTTTAAACGACACCTTCGTTGAAATTACCGCAAAGGGCTGCGACAAGGGCGAATCGCTCGAAAAGCTGTGCAAACATCTCGGCGTGGATATAAAAGACACAATCGCTTTCGGCGACGGTGAAAACGACCTGTTGTTTCTTGAAAAGGCGGGAGTCGCCGTTGCTATGGAAAACGCCCATCCCGCAGTAAAGGAAAAAGCCGATATTATTGCAAAAAGCAATAATGATAACGGAGTTTGCGAGATTCTGGAAAAGTTAATATAATTAAAGGACGTCGGCGACGTCCTTATTTTTCTTCTGTTAATTTGTATGGCTTCATAGGCTGTTTCTTGCGGTAGATAATCATTATAATCATACCGATTATACCGCCGATTGCGTTCATCATCATATCGGTCATAGAATCAACCAAGCCGAGATAACCGTATTCATTTCTGTATTTTGAAAGGTCGAACATAGCGGTTTCGGCACCCTCCTTTGCAAGCTGGAGATTTGTTCCGTGCAGAGTATCCATTAAAAACTCGTAAAACTCCCAGCCGACTGCAATTGTAAGGGCGAACATAAGCCCGAACATTGCCGCAAGGGTTATTGCGCATTTACCCTTTTTTCTTTGTACAATACACGCAAAATCATATCCGAAAACCGCTGAGACGATTCCCGCCGTACAATGCATAATCTCATCAAAAAACGAGCATTTGTCAAAAAGCTCAAAATAAGAACCGATTACAATTCCGACAAAAATTATTGCGTTAAGAGCGGTTTGAGAAATCGGGGGCACCTCCTCAATAAAAGAGCCGTTTCCGAGAATCTGAAACAAATCCCATAGGTGGGTGAAAATAAAGCAAAACACGCTTTCAAAGCCCATTACAAGGTCACCGTGCACAAAGGAGTAGGTTGCGCATATAATCATTGCAATTCTTACTATTATCCAGAATATAAGCTGACCCTTCGGAATATCCTTAACAGGGTCTTTCTTAATTTTATAAGCCATATTTAACTCCGTTTAAACTTGATACCATATATATTATCATAAATCGCCGATAAATCAATACGCAATTTTCACAAATATAAAATAAAAATAAACAATTATAAAAACACTTGTAATTCAACTTTTAAGTAGTTATCATATTAGCAACAAAAACAAATGGACAACTGTTTATAAGCGGAGGAAGAAATAATGATAAACAAACCCAACGCACCTTGGCTCAAATTTTTTGACGGTATTCCGGAAACTCTCGAATATCCCCAGGGCTCTATGTATGAAGCTTTGAAATTTGCGCTTGATACTCATATTCACGGTAATTGCTACAAAAACGACGCCTATACGTTTCAGGGTAAGGGTACTTCCTACCCCGAATTTTTCAAAAGAATTGACCGCGTAGCTAAAGCGTTTAAGTCAATCGGAATTGAAGAGGGCGATAAGGTAACTATCTGTATGCCCAACGCACCCCAGGCAATCGACGCGTTTTATGCGCTTAACAGAATCAGCGCTGTTCCCGCAATGATTCATCCCCTTTCCGCTCCCGGCGAAATCAATTTTTATGTAACAAACTCAAAGAGCAAGGCTGTACTTGTTCTTGATATGTTCTACGAAAAGGTACTTGAAGCCCTTGAGGGCGTTGATTATCCCGTTAAGGTTATTGTTGCAAGAATTAAAGACGAGCTTCCTTTCCCGCTTAATATGCTCTATCCGCTTACCGTTAAGGATAAGCCCGCTCCGCTTCCTAAGGATAACGAAAACGTGATTTCCTGGAACAGCTTTATCTCAGCGGGCAGGAAAATCAAGTCCCTTCCGGAAAAGCTCCCCGAAAAGGACGATACGGCGGTTATCCTTTTCTCGGGCGGTACAACGGGTACCTCAAAGGGAATTGAGCTTACAAATATGAATATGAACGCGCTCGCTTATCAGGTTGCCGCAAGCGCAGGCTTCTCGATGAAGGGACTCAGGATGTTCTCCGTTATGCCTCTTTTCCACGGCTTCGGTCTCGGAGTCGGTATTCACACGGCGCTCGCCGCGGGAGGAACGTGTATTCTTATTCCTCAGTTCACAATTAAGACCTATGCAAGAGACGTTAAAAAATACAAGCCCGCGGTTATCGTAGGCGTTCCTACTCTCTTTGAAGCGCTCCTCAGAAGCGACGGCTTTGACGGGGTCGATTTATCCTTCCTTCGCGGAGTGTTCTGTGGCGGAGATTCGCTTTCGGTTGAGCTTAAAAAGAAGGTTGACACCTTCCTTACCGAGCACAATTCAAAGGTACAGATAAGAGAGGGTTACGGTACTACCGAGTGCGTAACGGCTTCATGCCTTACTCCGTATAACTTCTTCAGAGAAGGCAGTATAGGTATTCCTTTCCCCGATACATATTACCAGATTGTTGACCCGAAAAACGATACCGAGGTTCCGTACGGTACGGAGGGCGAAATCTGTATTTACGGTCCGTCGGTTATGAAGGGTTATCTTGATAACGCCGCTGAGACCGCTGCAACCCTCAGGACTCACAAGGACGGTCTTAAGTGGCTGCACACGGGCGACCTCGGTATGATGGACGAGGACGGCTTTATCTACTATAAACAGAGGATGAAAAGACTCATAATCGTTTCGGGCTTTAACGTATATCCCTCCCAGGTTGAAAATACAATCGACGCTCATCCCGATGTACTTCTTTCCTGTGCAATCGGTATTCCCGACCCGTACAAAATCCATAAGGTTAAAGCTTTTGTCGTACTTCGTCCGGGCGTTGAGCCGAGCGATAAAATTAAAGAGGAAATTCTCGAGCACTGCCGAAAGAATATTTCAAAACACGCAATGCCCCGAGAGATTGAATTCAGAACCGAGCTTCCCAAAACTCTTGTAGGCAAGGTTGCATACAGGGTTCTCGAAGAAGAGGAGGAAGCTAAGGCAAAAGCAAAGGAAGAGGCTGAAAAAGCCAAAGAGACAAAGGACGCTGAATAGCGTCCTTTTTAAATTGACAAAAGCAGTTATAAGTAATATAATAATTTAAATATGATTTACGGGTGATGAGATGAAAATTTCGGATATTCTTAAGGATAATAAGGTAACCGTTTCCTTTGAGGTTTTTCCGCCAAAGCAATGGGACAGGATTGAAAACACAAAGGCGGTAGTTCGCGAGATGAGCAAGGCAAATCCCGCTTTTATGAGCGTTACCTACGGCGCGGCAGGTACGGCTTCGGGCTTTACCCAGGAGATTGCAAACGAGATAAAAAAGGATAATATCACCCCCCTCTCCCACCTTACCTGTTTAACCTCAACCAAGGATAAAATTCACGAGGTAGTAAGCGAGCTTAAGGAAAACGGAATTGAAAACATATTAGCGCTTCGCGGCGATATTCCCGAGGGCTTTGTTTTCCCCGATAAACAGTATTACAAGTACGCCTATCAGTTAATAAACGATATTAAGGAAATGGGCGACTTTTGCATCGGTGCGGCGTGCTATCCCGAAATCCACCCCGAAAGCAAAAACCGCGTTGAGGATATTGAACACCTTAAATTAAAGGTGGATTGCGGCGCTCAGTTTCTCACCTCACAGATGTTCTTCGATAATGAAATATTCCTTAACTTTGTCGAAATGTGCCGGATTAAAGGGATTGAGGTCCCTATTGTTGCGGGAATTATGCCCGTTACAAACGTAAGAGTTATTAAAAGAAGCCTTGAGCTTTCAAACTGCTCTCTTCCGAAGAAGTTCTCCAAGATTATGGAACGCTTCGGAGAGGACGATAAATCAATGCTTCAGGCGGGTATTATCTACGCCACCGAACAGATTATCGACCTTATGGCAAACGGAATTAACAATATTCATATTTACACTATGAACAAGCCCGAGGTTGCAAGCGAAATAATGAGGGGCTTATCGGATATTATAAATGAATAAAAAAGACATACTCCTTTATTTAAGGACTAATTCAAAAACCGAAAACGAACAGATATTAAAGCTTGTTGACGAGGCTGCCGTTACGGTTGAAAGAGCCGCAAAGCCTAAAACCCTTTACCGTATTTTTGACTGCACGGTAACGGACGGCGCCCTTATTGTTGACGGCGTTGAGTTTAAAAGCCGCCGACTTGCCGAAAACCTTAGGGGCTGTAAAAGGGTTGTAATTTTCGGCGCAACCCTCGGCGTTGAAATCGACAGGCTTATCAAGTCCGCTTCCTCGTCGGATATTGCAAAGGCAATGGCGTATCAGGCGGCGGGCGCAACGCTTATTGAAGAGGTCTGCGACGCCCTTGAAGAGGAGATAAAAAAGGAATACGGCGTATCTTTAAGACAAAGATATTCGCCCGGCTATTTTGACCTTGATATTACCGAACAGAAAAAGCTGTTCTCGTTAATAGAAATAACAAAAAGAATCGGCTTAACGCTTACGGATTCCTGCGAAATGGTACCTACCAAAAGCGTTACCGCCTTTATCGGAATTGAGGAAAAGTAATGATTAAATTTTTTGACGGCGCAATGGGCACAATGCTTAACCTTAAAGCAGGCGAGCTTCCCGAACAGCTTAATATAACCGACCCCGAAAGGGTTTTTAAGGTTCATAAGGCTTATGCCGACGCAGGATGCGATATTATTACCTCTAACACCTTCGGCGCAAACCGTCTTAAATATGATAACTGCGCCGAAATAGTAAAGGCCGGCGTTGCTCTTGCCAGGAAAACGGGTAAATTGGCTGCGCTTGATATGGGCCCCACGGGTAAGCTTTTAAAGCCGCTCGGCGACCTTTCCTTTGAGGATTGCTATGAGCTTTATAAAGAGGTTGTTAACGCGGGTAAGGACGGGGCTGATTTAATCCTTATTGAAACAATGGGAGATACCTATGAAATCAAAGCCGCCGTGCTTGCCGCAAAGGAAAACAGCACCCTTCCCGTCTTTGTTTCAATGATTTTTGACGAAAATTCAAGATTGCTTACCGGAGCCGACGTAAAAACCGCGCTTGCCATGTGCGAGGGACTCGGCGTTGACGCGGTAGGCTTTAACTGCGGACTCGGACCGAAACAGATGCTGCCCCTTGTCAAGGAGCTTTCACGATATTCCTCAACCCCGATTACCGTATGTCCCAACGCAGGACTTCCCGAGGTTGTAAACGGCGAGACGGTTTACAATGTTAACCCCGCCGAATTTGCTTCATATATGAAAGAAATTGCCGAAATCGGCGTATCTTACCTCGGCGGCTGCTGCGGTACAACTCCCGAACACATTAAGGCGCTTATTGAAAGCACTGAGAATATTCCCGATTACGTTCCGACGAAAAAGGATTACTCCTTTGTAACAAGCTCAAACGAGTGCGTAAGCCTTGGTAAAAAGAGCGTTGTTATCGGCGAAAGGATTAATCCGACGGGTAAAAAGCTCTTAAAGCAGGCGCTTCGCGATAACGATATGGAGTATATCCTGCGCGAAGGCATTACCCAGAAGGACTGCGGAGCGCAGATACTTGACGTCAACGTCGGTCTTCCCGAAATTGACGAAACCGAAATGCTTAAAAACGCGGTATACGAGCTTCAGTCGGTGCTGTCCTGCCCGCTTCAAATTGACACGGCAAGCACAAAAGCTATGGAGGCGGCGCTCAGAATTTATAACGGTAAGCCGCTTATTAACTCGGTAAACGGTAAAAAAGAGTCAATGGAGGCGGTGTTCCCGCTTTCAAAAAAATACGGCGGAATTGTTGTATGTCTCTGCCTTGACGAAAACGGTATTCCCGAAACCGCCGAGGGCAGAATTGAAATTGCAAAAAAGATTATTGAAGGCGCAAAGGCTTACGGTATTGATAAAAAGGATTTAATTATCGACCCGCTTGCAATGACGATAAGTACAAATTCCCGAAACGCTGTTGAAACCTTAAAGGCGCTTGATTATATTAAAAACACTCTCGGCGTAAATACAATTTTAGGCGTATCCAATATTTCCTTCGGTCTTCCGAACCGTGAGGCAATTAATACTGCATTTTATACCGAGGCGCTGCAAAACGGTCTTTCGGCGGGAATTATCAACCCGAAGGCTCAGAATATGATGAACGCCTATTATTCCCACAACGCCCTTGCGGGACTTGATAAAAACTGCAATGATTATATCTCCTTTGCAACCGTTGTCGATACAACCGTGACTCAAAGCGATATGAGCCTTGACGAAGCAATTTACAAGGGTATGAAAGAGGAGAGCTCAAAGAGCGCAAAGCTTCTTCTTGAAAGCAAAAACGCGCTTGATATCATTAACGAATATATTATTCCGGCGCTGGATAAGGTAGGCGAAGCGTTTGAAAAAAACAAGCTCTTTTTGCCCCAGCTTCTTATGAGCGCGGACAGCGCAAAGGCTGCGTTTGACGAGATTAAAGCGCATATTGTTATGAGCGGTAATTCCTCGGTCAAGGGTGAAAAAATCATTATGGCAACCGTTGAGGGCGATATCCACGATATCGGAAAGAATATCGTTAAGGTGCTGCTTGAAAACTACAGCTTTGACGTTATCGACCTCGGCAAGGACGTAAAATGCGAAAAGGTGCTCGAGGCTGTTCAAAAGCACGACGTTAAGCTTGTCGGTCTCTCTGCGCTTATGACCACTACGGTTGCAAATATGGAAAAAACAATCCGTCTTATTCACGACAATACCGACGCTAAGGTGTTCGTCGGCGGAGCAGTTCTTACAAAGGATTACGCTAAAATGATTAACGCCGATTTTTACACGAAGGACGCTATGGAAAGCGTAAGAGTTGCCCAGGAATTCTTTTCTTGACAATAAAGAAATATTAATATAAAATTAATGTATATCTTCTCTCAGGAGGAATTATTTATGAAAAAAATAATTGCACTTGTACTTTCGGTTGCGCTTATTATGTGCATTTTTGCAGGCTGTTCCTCAAAAAATTCCGAAAAATACAGCGATACAACCCTGATTATCGGCTATACCGAGGAAACCGCGCCCTTCCTTAAGGTTGATAAAAACGGTAAGGCTACGGGCTTTTCCGCCGATTTATGGAAAAAAATCTTTGACGGCGTTAAGGGAGACCTTAAGGATTACCGCTTTGAAAAGGTTGAAAAGGGATATGCTCTTGAGGACGAGGGCGGCTTCTTTGACAGCGAAAAGAAAGAGTATTCCGCCGGTCTGCTTATGGGAGCCGTTAAAAAGAATGACGGTACCTTTAACGAGGATTATTCCTTTACCGAAGCGATTATTTCAAACCGCGTAATCGCCGTTACAAAGAAGGGCTCAAAGGTTAAGAGCTTTTCGGATTTTGCCGGCGCGAAGGCTGTCGTTCTTAATCCCGTTGCCAAAGAATCGTTTTCAAAAAATACTCAGCTCAGCTCCGCTTGCGCCGGAGTTACGGAGGTTAAGGATTTAAACGCTGCGTTTACCGCGCTTGATTCGGGCAGCGCCGACGTTCTTATTACCGACGAATTCACCTTTACGCCGAGCGATAAGGCTAAGAGCTATACCGTTCTTGAGCACGAGCTTGACAGGATTGATTATGTTATCGCCTGCGCAAAATACAGCGGATGGAAGGACTCCATCAACACCGCAATCTATGAGCTTAAGAGCCCCGAGTATAACGATAAGGACGAATTTACTCCCCTTGTTGAAAAATATTTCGGCTATAACGCTTCGTCCTTTAATTATAAACCCGCGGAAGAATAATTAAAAATAATTACCGTCGCTTGTGCGGCGGTTTTTTGGGATTAATTATGAACGTTTTTGATTTTGATAATACAATATATGACGGTGAAAGCACTCTTGATTTGTTCTTTTACTATCTTGTAAGAAAGCCTTTTCTGTTAAGGCTTTTTCCTACTGTTTTAAAAGCGTTTTCGAAGTATAAAAAGGGCGAGGTAACTCTTAATCAGGCGCTTGAGGAGTACGCTCCCCTGATTGAAAAATACGTTTTGCGTATAGTCGATTTCGATAACGACCCGAGGCTTTTCTGGGATAAGCATATGAAAAAAATCAAACCCCTTTATGACGAGCTGAGAAGCGACGACGATTTAATTATAACCGCCTCGCCCGAATTCAGCATAGAGGAGGTATGCAAAAGACTCAAAATTAAGCGTTATCTTGCCTCAAGGGTTAACCGCACTACCGGAAAAATCGAATTTGCAAACCTTCGGGAAAACAAGATTAACGCCTTTCATGAGCTTTACGGCAACGAAAAAATCGAAGCGTTTTATACCGACTCCCCCGAAAACGACGCGCCGCTTATTGAAATAAGCGAGAGCGCGTATCTTGTAAAAAAGAATACCGTTACCAAAATAAAATAATATTGTATATTTTAACGTTTAATGGTATAATCAATTAGATAAAATTAAGGAGAAATTAACTTGTCGGATAAAAGATATGATAACGACTCCCTCGTAATCGGCAGAAATGCGGTTATTGAGCTTATAAAAAGCGGAAGAGAGATTGAAAACGTGCTTATTGCAAAGGGCGAAAGAGAGGGTTCGGTTAACCGAATCGTTGCGCTTTGTAAGGAAAAGGGTATTGTAATTAAGACTACGGATAAAAAGAAGCTTGACGCGATAACAAACGGCGCAAACCATCAGGGCGTTGCGGCTAACGCGTCGGCGCACGAATACTCAAGCGTTGAGAATATCCTCGCTTACGCCGAAGAAAAGGACGAAAAGCCGTTTATAATTATCTGTGATGAAATTGAGGACCCCCACAATCTCGGCGCAATAATCCGTACCGCGGAAGCCTGCGGAGTCCACGGCGTTATTATTCCTAAAAGACGCGGGGCAGGTCTTAATTTTACGGTTGCCAAAACCTCGTGCGGCGCGCTTGAATATATGCGCGTTGCAAGAGTTTCAAATCTTGCGGATACAATTGAAAAGCTTAAAAAGAAAAACATCTGGGTTTATGCCGCGGATATGGACGGTCAGCGTTGGGACAAAACCGATTTTTCGGGCGGCGCAGCGCTTGTCGTCGGAAGCGAAGGAAAAGGCGTAGGACGACTTATTAAGGAAAAATGCGACGTTACGGTAAGCCTTCCGATGCTCGGTCGCGTCAATTCCCTTAACGCCTCGGTTGCCGCGGGAATTATTATGTATGAAATCGCAAGACAGAGATTAGATTAATTTTCAAGGATGAAAATATGAGCGAGAATTTATCAATTGATGAAATAATCAAAAAAGCGGAAAAAATAAAAGCCGAAGCCGAAAAAGAGCTTCTTGCAGCAGAAAAGCGGCTCGATGAAAAGGCTAAGGAGGCAGTAAACGAGGTTACTGTTGACGAGGAGGAAATTGAGGAAATCGTTTCCTTTACTGCCGCCGGGGACGAGGATGTTAAGGAATTCCGTCCCGCCCAAAAGAGCGAGGAGATTATTATTGAGGACGTCGCGCCCGACTCTAAAACAAGAAGCATTGTTCTCGAGGCGAGCGATAAAACGATGGACGTTGAGGATTTCGGCAAAACGAAAATTTCAAAGGCAATTAAGCTTGCAAACGAAAAGACGAAGCGCGTATCCTTTGTTTCAACAAACGAGGACGAACACGGCGGTCTTGAAAAGATTCCGACAATTGTTGCCCATGATACAATAAAGGGCTTCAACGAGGAGGAAAAGGTCGAAGAAGAGAGTATTCAGATTAAGTTTGCGGGCTTTGACGATAAGATTGAAAGCGTACCCGAAATTGACGAAGAGGTTGCCGAGAGAGAGCTTGAAAAAAGACGTAAGGAAAAGGTCGGAAAATTCCGCCTTTTCGGTCCCGAGGAAACCGATGAGGAGCTCGGCGACAGCTCGCTTGCCGCTGACGATTTTGAAGAGGACGACGAAAAGGACGCCTTCGTACAGGGTCTTATTTCCAAGAAAAACAGTATATGGATTAAAATTGTTGCAACCTTAATCCTCGGTATACCGCTTCTTTTAATGACGGTGTTCAGGGACAGCGCCTCCCTTCCGGGCTTTCTCGCTTCCCACGGGGCGTATTTCGGAACCGCAACCGCGCTGTTTTCAATTATTTGTATCGTTAACCTGAACGTGTTTACCCACGGCTTTAAAATTAAAAAGCCGTTTAATCTTAATTTTGATTTTTACATAAGCGTTGTTTCAATCCTGATTCTTATACATACCCTTGCTCTTGCAATAAGCGAAAGTCTATGGATTGATAACGGGGTTTTACTTGCCTCGGCGGGAACGCTCGCTCTGTTTATGTCACAGCTCGGCAAGCATAATATGATGACGAGGATAATTGACAACTTTGAATTCATTACCTCGCTCGATTCAAAATACACGGTTGAAAACATTACAAATACGGTTGACGCCGATATAATAAGCCGCGGTCTTGTTGAAAACGAGGGTAAGCTGAAAATCAGCGTTAACTGTGATTTCCCGACTAATTTTCTTGAAATATCGTGTAAGAACGAGCCCTCCGACAGACTTTCAAAAAGAATAATGACCGTAAATTTTGTTTTAAGTCTGATTCTTTTTATTGTCATCGGAATTAAGGATAATTTCAATACGGGCTTCAATATGGCGCTTTGCGCAATGGCAATGGCTACTCCGCTTTCAGCGCTGTTTCTTACTAACAGTATACTTTCGGACATCTCCTCACAGCTTTCCTCCTATAACTCAAGAGTATGCGGTTATGAGGGCTCAAGAATAGTAAGCGACACTAACGCAATAGTTATGGAGGCGGCGGATTTATTCGATAAAAACAGCTGTGACCTCCATGGAATAAAGACCTTCGGCGGAGCCAAGGTTGACGACGCAATTATAAACGCCGCGGCGGTTATGGTGCAGACCAAAAGCCCGCTTGCGCATGTATTTGACGACGTTATAATCGGTCAGCAATCAATCCTCCCCCGCGTTGAGAGCATTGTTTACGAGGAAAGCCTCGGCACCTCGGCGTGGATTTACAAGCGCAAGGTGCTTATCGGTACAAGGGAGCTTCTTAAGCTTCACGGCGTCAGCGTTCCGCTTGAAAGCTTTGAACAAAAGTATACGATTAAAGACAGAAAAGCGCTTTATCTTGCCGTAGGCGGCGAGATTATGGCAATGTTTATAGTAAGCTATAACGCCGACCCCGACCTTAAAAGAGAGCTCAAAAAGCTTGAGAAAAGGGACGTTACCGTTATTGTTAAAAGCACGGACCCGTATATAAACGAAAAAAGCCTTGCAACGCTTTTCGGCGTTCCGGACGGCTTTATAAGGGTTATGAATTACTCGGCGTCAAGAGTTTATGATAAATACTCCCACTTATCGGTTGAAAAGTCCCCCGCTTATATCGTTCATAACGGAACTGCGCTCGGCTTCGTTTCGGCTATGAGGGGCGCGGCAATAATTAAATCCGCAAAGGATTTGGTAAATTTCCTGCTCTTCTTCGGAACTGCGCTCGGCTTTATTGCAATCGCCCTGTTCTCGGTAATGGGCGCATATACTCAAATTTCAACGCTGAGCATTATTCTTTTCCACCTTATATGGACTCTGTTTTCCTTTGTAATCTCAAAAATGCGAAGTATAGGAATTTAAAAAAGCGACTCAACGAGTCGCTTTTTTTTTTCAAATGAATACCTGAATTCGGGTACGTTTTTGAATTACTAGTTTGCTTTAACCGTACGAATCGGGAAGTCCTTAATATTAACCGTATCGGGATAGAACTGAGTTTCAAGAGCTACGCCCCTGCGATAGCTTACCGCGCCGTTTTCCTTACCCGCGGTGTAGTCGGATTTAAGCCAGCCGCCGCAGTAAACCTGAATTCCGGGAAGGTCGGTAAATACCTCCATTTTTCTTCCCGTTATCTCATCGTAAAGGGTTGCGGCGTGCTGCATTTTTCCGTCCTTGTTTCTCAAACAATAGTTATTATCGTAGCCGATACCCTCAATAATAGCTCTGAAAGGAACGTCGATATTATCGCCGATTTTATGAAGCGCGGTAAAGTCCATCATCGTGTCCTTAACCTCGCCGAGCTCACCTGTCGGGAGCTGGTTTTCGTCGGTTTCGGTAAAGTAATCGGCGTTAACCAAAAGATACTCGTCCTCAACCGTTCTGTTTTTATCTCCGCTTAAATTGAAATAAGCGTGGTTGGTAGGATTGGCTACGGTATCAATATCCGAAAGAACGCCGTACTCAAGCCTTAAAATATTGTTATCGTCAAGAGTGTATTTAACCCTCATTGTGAAGTTACCGCAAAAGCCGTCCTCGCCGTCGGGAGAAAAGCGCATAAAGGTAACGAAGTTTTCACCCGTTTCCTCAACCTCCCACGGAGTAAACGAAAAGCGACCGCCGCCGTGAAGTGTCCATGTGCCCTGATTTTTAGGGGTTATGTACTCTTTAGAGTCAAAGGTGAATTTTCCGTCCCTTATACGGTTTGCCCACCTTCCTACAACAAGGCCCTGATAGCCGTAATCGGGATTTATATAATATTTCGGGTCGTCAAAGCCGAGTACAACGTCGGCAAGCTTTCCCTCCCTGTCGGGCATAAAAAGCGAGTGAATACCCGCTCCGAGGGTCTGAAGAGTTACGGACGCGCCGTTTTTATTTGTGATTTTATAAAAATAAATCGGCGTGCTTTCGTCAAGATTTCCAAAAAAAGATTTTTCAACAGCCATAGCTAACTCCTTTCGTTTTCTGAATTTAGTATATATTAAATATTTCTTAATTTCAAGGCTGAAAAATTTATAACTCTTGACTTTTTAATTAATAGTTATTATTATATAGGGGTAACAAAATATTACAAATGTATAACAAAATGTAATCGAAAGGACAAGCTATGGAAAAGATTATGGAAATAATCATTTCGCTTATGCGTTATATTGCGCCCGCTGCTGCAATCTTTATTTTGTTTGTATGCGTAGTGTCGCTGTTTCGCAACCGACCGAGAGTTCATACTCTTGCAAGGCTTGTAAGCCAGAGCGACGGAGCGATTATAAATATTGACCACTGGGAAACGTCAATCGGCAAGAGCCGTTCAAACGACATAGTTTTAAAATCCCCCTCAATCGCAAGATTTCACGCGGTTATCGCAAAGAAAAGGCGCGACTGGGTTATTACAAATACCACCCAGCAGACCCTCGGCTTTATAGGTACTCTTCCGTTTATCGGTCAGCCGCTTGAGGATTTCTTTGCCGCAAGGTCAAGAGAGCCCGCCGAGGTGCTTATTAACGGTCAGAACGTTGAAAGCAGCACCGTTCTTGAAAACGGCGACCTTGTAACAATCGGAAGAACTCCGTTTCGTTTTGAGTGCGACGAAGCTATCGGCGCCGCGAAAAAGGAGGAAATACGCACTACCGTAAGGGCGCAGAATCCTAAGGTTGTAGCCTACGGCGTTCTTGTTGATATTAAAACCAAGCGTCCTATTTACCTTAAAAAGACGGACGTTCTTATCGGTCGCGGAAACGACTGTGATATTCAGATTATGAGCGAAACCGTAAGCTCAAATCACGCAAGAATTCATAAAACCAGCCGCGGTTGGGCAATTTCCGACCTTGATTCCCATAACGGAACAAAGCTTAACGGAAGATATATCAATCAGCCCCAGCTTATATTCGACGAGGATATGCTGACCTTCGGCGATAAGGTATTTATTTTCTACGAGAAGTAAGGAGGGTTATTTATGGCTAAATACAAAAAACCGCCAAAAATCAAGCCGATAAATAACTTCCTTGTGTTGTTTATTCTTTCGGCATTTCAGCTTGCAACGGGCTTTATAGGCGCGTCGGTTAAGGAAGGCTTTAATATGAACGCCTTTCTCGCGCTTGCACTTCTTGTTGCAACCGAATGGGTTTATCTTGTATTCTTCTATACGGTATTCCACAGAAGAAATTTTGAGCTCGAGCTTATTGCCTTTTTCCTCAGCGGAGTCGGGCTCGTAACAATCGGAAGCGTCTATCCCGATTCGGCTTTCAAGCAGTACTTTATGGTGCTTGCGGGACTTGTTGCGTTTATAGCTCTTGTTTTTATTCTCGGTCATGTTGACTTTTGTATGAAGATAAGACCCTATGTTGCAATCGCGGCGATTGTTCTTCTTATAATCAATCTTGCAATCGCAGGCTATACAAACGGCGCGAAAAACTGGATTGAAATCTTCGGCGTTACGCTTCAGCCCTCGGAATTTGTAAAGGTTGCTTTCATTTTCGTAGGCGCGGCAACGCTTGAAAAAATACAGACCTCAAGAAATATCATTGCATTTATCATTTTCTCGGTAGGCTGCGTCGGCGCGCTTATACTTATGCGCGATTTCGGTACGGCTCTGATATTCTTTATCACGTTCCTTATTTTAGCTTTTATGACCTCGGGCGATATTAAAACAATCGTCCTTGCGGTAACAAGCGCGGTTATGGGCGGAGCGATTGTTCTTAAATACCGTTCATACGTACTGAGGCGTTTTGATATTTACCGCCACGTTTGGGAATACCCCTTTGACCAGGGTATGCAGCAAACAAGAGTTCTTGTAGGTATTGCAAGCGGCGGACTCTTCGGAGTCGGAATAGGAAACGGATACGTAAGAAGCTACTATGCGCCCGTGTCCGACAGTATTTTCGGCGTAATCTGTGAGGAGTGGGGACTTATTTTCGGAGTTATTATGGTTCTCTCCTTTGTTGCAATCGCAATTTCGGCTCTTACAAATTCAATTGCTTCACGCTCCGCGTTTTATTCAATCGGCGCAATTGCTGCAGCGGGACTTTTACTTTTCCAGTGCGGACTCAATGTTTTCGGTATTACCGATATTCTTCCGCTTACGGGCGTTACAATTCCTTTTGTATCCCTCGGCGGCTCGTCAATGATTAGCTGTTGGGCTCTTCTCGCCTTTATCAAGGCAAGCGATGTAAGAACCTACAACTACCTCGGAAACGTGAAAAAAGGAGGTGCCGATAAATAATGAAAATGATTACAAAAAGAGGCATCTTCCTCTGGCTTCTGTCAATACTTTTCGTTGCGGGTATGGTAATTTTAATCGTCAGCTTCGTTAATAACGGAAGCGACTGGGCGATGAAGAGATATAACAAGCATATGTACTCAAACGGCGAGCTTATCGGCGCGGGTACTATCTATGACAGAAACGATGTTCCCCTTGCGCAGACCGTTGACGGAAAACGCGTTTACGCAAAGGACGCTATAACAAGAAAATCAACCCTTCATATTGTCGGCGACAAAAAGAATTTTATCTCCTCGAGCGTTCAGGCAACCTATGACTCAAGGCTTACGGGATATAATCTTATGTTCGGAGTATATTCGCTTAAGCGATACGGAAAGGGTAACGACCTTAAAACAACTATTGACAGCGAAATATGCAATACCGCCTACCGCGCGCTTGACGGACGAAAGGGTACCGTCGGCGTGGTTAATTATAAAACCGGCGAATTAATATGTTGCGTATCCTCGCCGTCCTACGACGTTAAGGACCCGCCGTATAACCTTGAAACAAGCGAAAGATACGAGGGCGTTTATATTAACCGTCTTTTTGACGCACATTATGTTCCGGGCTCAACCTTCAAGATTGTAACCGCCATCTGCGCTATTGAGAATATGCCCGACGTGTTTACAAGAAGCTGGCCCTGTCGCGGCGGATACACTCCTCCGCAGGGTGTTACGATTAAATGTAATTCAAACCACGGAAAGAGCGTTACCTTTGAGGAGGCGCTTACCGAAAGCTGTAACTCGGTTTTCGCCCAGATTGCAATTGAGCTCGGAAGCGAAAAGCTTTCTGCAACCGCAAAGGAGCTCGGCATAGGCACTCCCGTTGTTATAAGCGGTGAAATCGAATGCTTTAAGGGTACTTTCAATATTGACGGCATTGCCGACGATAAGCTCGGCTGGACGGGAATAGGCCAGGGCGATACAAGAATTGCGCCGATTACAATGCTTCGTATTGTAAGCGCAATTGCAAACGGCGGAAGCGCGGTTTCGTTTAACATCGTTGAAAACCTTGCCGACCAGGCGGGCAAGGCGCTTAATATTACTCTTCCTACCAACAAGGTCTCAATGATTGACCCGAATACCGCCTCAACAATCGGAAATATGATGAGAAAGAACGTCATTAACGGCTACGGCGAGAGCAGATACGAGGGTCTCAGTCTCTGCGCAAAGAGCGGTACGGCTCAGATTGACAGCAATCCCGACCACGATATCGCTTGGTTTACGGGATATATGCAGGATGACGCGCACCCCTACGCCTTTGTTGTAGTTGTTGAAAACGGCGGCTTCGGTTCAAGAACCGCAGGTCCTATTGCAAGAAAGGTATTAAACGCCGTTAAGGAAAAATATTAATAATTGATAATATATCTGCATAGTATTATATGAATTTGAAAAAGGTGTGATACTATGCAGGTTTTTACCTTTAAAGCAAATATAAAGGCGATTGCGGGAGTTACCGTTTCTCTTTTGATTTTATGTCTTGCCGTCTTTTTCTTTGTTTCAAACCACCCTGCCGAATCCGCAAGCGGAAAGGCTAAGGAGCTTCACTGTAAAACAAGCGGGCAACGCCTTGCTTATTTAAAGGAATTCGGCTGGGAGACCGACGGCAACGAGGCTTCAAAGGAAATAACTATTCCCGAAACCTTTAACGAGGTATATAAAAACTATAACTCAATTCAGAGGCAGCAGGGCTTTGACCTTGAAAAATACAAGGGCAAAAAGGCTGTTATTTATACCTATAAGATTACAAACTACAAGAATAACAAAAACGTTATCGCCGATTTGATTGTGTCGGGCGGCACCCTGATAGGAGCCGATTTGTGCGACCCTGCGGCTGAAAACGGATTTTTAACGGAGCTTACAAAAAATGGAAAGACTTGATAAGCTGCTCTCAAGCCGTCTTAATATAACAAGAAAACAGGCAAAGGAGCTTATTAAAAATGAAAAAGTCAGCGTTAACGGCAAAACCGTAAAAAGCGCCGATTTCAAATGCGGCGACGATGACGAGGTTGTTGCCGACTCAAAAAGAATTAATACCTCGCGCTTTGTTTATATTATGATGAACAAGCCGAAGGGAGTTATTTGCGCAAGCGACGGCAAAGGCGACAAAACCGTTATTGACCTTCTCCCCGAGGATATGAAAAGAAAGGGACTTTTTCCCGCAGGAAGGCTTGATAAGGATACTACGGGCTTCGTTCTTATTACCGACGACGGCGAATTTGCCCATAATATTTTAAGCCCGAAAAAGCATATTGAAAAAGCCTATACTGCGCTTCTTGACAAGCCCGTAAATGAAAACGTTATCAAGGACTTTGAAGCGGGTATGTCCCTCGGCGAAGAAAAGCTCCTCCCCGCAAGGCTCAAAACGCTGAACGAAAACAATACCGAGGTTGAGATAATTATCTCCCAGGGAATTTATCACCAGATTAAAAGGATGTTTTTAAAGCACGGAATTACGGTTCTTGAGCTGAAAAGGACAAGCCTCGGCTCCCTCACCCTCGACAAAAACCTTAAAGAGGGCGAAAGCAGATACTTAACCGAGGAGGAATCGGCAAAAATCCATAGTTGACGCCAAATGCAGCTACCACTATATATTGTGGTTATTGTGGAATTTATGCAATTTCTACAATTTTTTTAAAAAAATTTGTTAAAAAGGTTGCAATAATATCGAATCACTTGTATAATATATACAACTGATTTGATATTTTTTTGTGCATAATTATGGGAATAACCAATACCATTGTATTTTTTGCACAAATTAATACTACTAAAGAAAGGATTACGAGTATGCCAAATAAATTATTCCAGGGAATTATTACTCAGATGAGGCAGGCTACCGACCGTGTTATTGGCGTTATTGACGAAAGCGGAACAATCGTTGCCTCAAGCGACCTCCCCCTTATCGGCGAGGTCAGAAAGGGAGTTATTGCAGCAGGTGTATTCAACGGTCCGCTCATCAGCGTGGACTCCTGTACTTATAAGGCTTTCGGTGACAGCGTTCATCCCGACTATGCCGTTTTTGTTGACGGTACTGACGAGGCAAGCCGCCACTACGCAAGCATTATCGCCATTTCTCTTGACCAGATTAAGAAGAATAACGATGAAAAATTTGACCGCTCTAATTTTGTTAAAAACGTAATTCTTGACAATATTCTTCCCGGTGATATTTATATTAAATCAAGGGAGCTTCATTTTAATAACGACGCTTCGAGAGTTGTATTCTTAATAAGAGTTACCAAGACAAGCGATATTTCGGTATTTGATATCGTTCAAAACTTCTTCCCCGACAAGTCCAAGGATTTCGTTATCAATATTAACGAAAGCGATATTGCTCTCGTTAAAGAGGTTCGACCGAATATTGATTCAAAGGACCTTGAAAAGCTTGCGGGCTCAATTTGCGACACTCTTACAAGCGAATTTAACTGTACCTCGATTATCGGTATAGGCGCCTGCGTTACCGGCATTAAAGAGCTTGCAAGGTCGTTTAAAGAGGCTCAGGTTGCGCTTGAGGTCGGAAAGGTATTCGATAACGAGCGCTCAATAATAAGCTATGAAAATCTCGGTATTGCAAGACTTATCTACCAGCTTCCTACAACGCTTTGCGATATGTTCTTAAAAGAAGTCTTTAAGAAGGGCTCGATTGATTCGCTCGATAGCGAAACCCTCTTTACTATTCAGAAATTCTTTGAAAACAACCTTAACGTGTCCGAGACGTCAAGAAAGCTCTTTGTTCACAGAAACACCCTTGTATACCGTCTTGAAAAAATTAAGAAGCTTACGGGTCTTGACCTGAGGGAATTTGACGACGCTATTGTATTCAAAGTAGCGCTTATGGTAAATAAATACCTTTCCTCAACACCCGTTAAATACTAAATCTTACGCACGGAGTTGCCCACCTGTTCTAAAGGCTAACAAGGTTTAAATCGTAATCTTTTGCTCATCTTGGCGATTAAAAATCGCCTGAATACGAAAGTATGCAGTCAATTTTATAATCACCAATCCAACCAAAATCTTAACGATTTAAACTGCTGCGCACCTCATTCTTAGGATTTTAGTGTAAGAACAAGGCATATTTTTTTGGGAAGGCTGACGCCTTCCCAAAAAATTTAACGCAGTTATTATGCTAAAAGACAAGAAATGAGGCTTATTATCCTTTAGAACAGGTGGGCTTTCCCGTGCGTTTTGTTATAATATTGTAATTGTATTTAGAGTGAATTTATGATACTATAATAAAAAAATATAAAAGGAGTAATTTTTATGAAAAAGACATTATCAATTTTACTTGCAATTTTAATGATTACAGGCTTTTCCTCTGTTGCGTTTACGGCGGTGGCTGACGAGCCGGCCTTATGCCATCTTGAAACGCTTGCAACCGAAGGCGGAACCGCTATTGGTGGCGACTACTATCCGTCCGGAGATACGGCAGAAATCACAGCAACTCCTGATGAAAACTATATTTTTGTCGGCTGGTATGAAGGCGACAATTTGTTTTCCGACAAAGCCGTTTACGAATTTACCGTAACAAAGGACATTACCCTTACCGCAAAATTTGAGCCCAAGGCTCTAAAACTCTCTGCAATCAACGTTACAATGACTTATAACATTGCCAAAAAGCTCAGTATAACGGTTTACGGTGCAAACAACGCTGCACTCAGCAACAAAAATGTAACTATTACTTTTAACGGCAAAAAATACTATTTGAAATCAGACAGCAACGGTAAAGCCTCTTTTATTGTTCCGAATACTATTCCCAAAACCTATACCGCAACTGTTGAATGCGACGGAGTTAAACAACAGGTAAAGATAGCTATTAAAAAGGCTTCGCCTAAATTAAAAGTAACCACTAAAGCCTTTAAAGCAAACGTAAAAACAAAGAAGTATTCCGTAACCTTAAAAGACAACAAGGGTAAAGCTCTTAAGAAAGCTAAGGTTACCTTAACTGTTAGGGGTAAAACATATAAAGCAACTACAAATGCAAAGGGCAACGCTACCTTTAAAATTACGAAGCTTACCAAAAAAGGAAACTATAACGCCTCTATTAAATATAAAGGCGACAAGTATTATAACGCTGCTTCCAAAAAAGCAAAGATTACCGTAAAATAATCATAAACAAGGAGTTTTTCTATGGCAAAGGTATATCGGGTTTTTGTTGAAAAAAAGAAAGGAAACGACATTGAAGCGGGTCAGATTCTTGAGGACCTGCGCTCAAACGTCGGCATTACCGCGCTTAAGGATTTAAGAATTATCAACCGCTATGACGCCGAGGGCTTAAGCGAGGAGGAATTCAAATCCGCAGTGGGTCAGGTATTTTCCGAGGCGAATCTTGATAACGTGTATTATGAAATCAGCTTTGACGAGGGCTGGAAGTATTTTGCAACCGAGTATCTTCCCGGTCAGTATGACCAGAGGGCGGACTCCGCGGCGCAATGTATTCAGCTTCTCACCGCGGGCGAAAAGCCAACCGTTGCTTACGCAAAGATTATTGCCTTTAAGGGCGATGTTT
Organism: Eubacterium sp.; assembly: GCA_017458975.1. Taxonomy (GTDB): domain Bacteria; phylum Bacillota; class Clostridia; order Oscillospirales; family Acutalibacteraceae; genus Eubacterium_R. Next base: position 35,176 of record JAFSZK010000057.1, read on the forward strand.
CCGAAAGCGAAATTAAAAAAATAAAATCGTATATTATCAACCCCGTTGAGTCAAGAGAGGCGTCAATGGAGCTTCCCGAAACGCTTGATATTAAAAGCGACGTGCCCGAAGATATTAAAAGAATCGCGGGCTTTATCGCTTTGAGCGATGAAGAAATTGCCGCTTACCACGGAGAAATGGGCTTTGCAATGAGCGTTGCCGACCTCTGCTGGGTTCGCGATTATTTTAAAAATGACGAAAACCGCGACCCCTCCCTTACCGAGCTCAAGGTTATTGATACCTATTGGAGCGACCACTGCCGTCATACCACCTTTGCCACACAGCTTGATGAAATAAAAATCGACCAAAGCAGGTATTGTGCTGCAATCGAAAAAGCATTAAACGATTACTTTGAGGTAAGAAAAGAGGTCTACGGCGAGCGCAAGGACAAGCTTGTCTGCCTTATGGATATGGCTTGTATCGGTACAAAGGTTCTTAAAAAGAGAGGCTTTGTAAACGACCTTGACGAGAGCGAGGAAATCAACGCCTGCTCGATTAACGCCAAGGTTGACGTTGACGGAAAAGAAGAGGACTGGCTTATTCAGTTTAAAAACGAAACCCATAACCACCCGACTGAAATCGAGCCCTTCGGCGGAGCGGCAACCTGTCTCGGCGGCGCTATCCGCGACCCGCTTTCGGGAAGAGCTTATGTATACCAGGCAATGCGTGTAACGGGCTCGGGCGACCCGACTACTCCGTTTGAAAAAACGCTTGACGCAAAGCTTCCCCAAAGTAAAATCACCGTCGGCGCGGCGCAGGGCTATTCCTCCTACGGTAACCAGATTGGTCTTGCAACGGGTCAGGTAGTCGAGCTTTACGACGAGGGATATGTTGCAAAAAGAATGGAAATCGGCGCAGTTATAGGCGCTTCTCCTAAAGAAAATGTAAAAAGAGAAACCCCCGAAAAGGGCGACGTAATCGTTCTTCTCGGCGGCAAGACAGGACGCGACGGCTGCGGCGGCGCAACGGGCTCCTCAAAAGCGCATAACTCAATGTCAATTGAGACCTGCGGCGCAGAGGTACAAAAGGGTAATCCCCCGACCGAAAGAAAAATTCAGCGACTTTTCCGCAGAGGAGAGGTTGCAAAAATGATTAAACGCTGTAACGACTTTGGAGCGGGCGGCGTTTCCGTTGCAATCGGTGAGCTTGCCGACGGTCTTAAAATCGACCTTGACAAGGTTCCCAAGAAATACGACGGTCTTGACGGTACAGAGCTTGCAATTTCCGAATCCCAGGAAAGAATGGCTGTTGTTATTGACAAGGGCGATGTTGAAAAATTTGAGGCTTTTGCTAATGAAGAGAACCTTGAAGCAACCGTAGTTGCGGTTGTTACCGATGAAAACAGACTTGAAATGACCTGGAGGGGCGACAAGATTGTTGACCTTTCCCGTGATTTTCTTAATACTAACGGCGTTGTTCAGCACGCAAAGGCTGAAATCGGCGCGATTGACAGCGACTCATACAGGACTTCCGTCCCTGAGGCGCTTCGCGGCTTAAGCAACGCCAAAGCTTTTAAACACAATCTTTCCCGCCTTGAGGTTGCTTCCCAGAAGGGACTCGTTGAGCGCTTTGACTCCTCAATCGGAGCCGCTACGGTATTAATGCCGTATGCGGGAAGCTACCAGCTTACTCCCGAGGAAGCAATGGTATCAAAAATTCCGCTTCTCAAGGGTGAAACGGACACTGCGAGCGTTATGGCTTACGGCTTTATTCCGAAGCTCTCCTCATGGTCTCCGTTCCACAGCGCCGCTTTTGCGGTAACCGAATCGCTTTCAAAGCTTGCAAGCGTCGGTTGTGACCCGTCAAAGGCAAGACTTACCTTCCAGGAATATTTTGAAAGACTCGGCGACGACCCGAAGAGATGGGGCAAGCCCACCGCTGCGCTGCTCGGCGCGCTTTCGGCTCAGCTTGGATATAAAACCCCGTCAATCGGCGGTAAGGACTCAATGAGCGGCTCGTTTAACGAGCTTGACGTTCCTCCGACTCTCGTATCCTTCGCGGTTGGTATGAGCAAGGCTTCAAAGACGGTATCTTCAAGATTCAAAAAGGCGGACAGCCGCGTATTACTTCTTCCCATACCGATTGACGACAGCTCCTCGCTTCCCGATTATGACAGAGCAATGGCGCTTATGATGAGCGTTTACGAGGGTATCAGAAACGGTAAAATCCTTTCGGCTTCGGTTGTTAAGGAGGGCGGTGCGGCTGCATGTATCTGTAAGATGGCGTTCGGCGATAAATTCGGCTTCACCTTTGAGCGCGACCTGCTCCCCGAAACACTTTTTGCTCCGATTCAGGGCTCGTTTGTTGTTGAGCTTGCGGCGGGCGAAAATATGGACGGAATCCTTCTCGGTAAAACTAACGACAACTCCGTGTTCATTATCGACTCTGAGGTTTATACCTGCGACGAACTTATTGAAGAGTGGACTTCAAAGCTTGAAAAGGTATTCCCGACCGACTCAAAAAAGGAGGCAAAAATGCCTCAGGACGTTACTCTTTATAATGAACGTTCTATCTTTGTTAATAAAAATAAGGTTGCAAAGCCTAAGGTATTTATCCCCGCTTTCCCGGGTACAAACTGCGAAATCGACACAGCGAGAGCTTTTGAAAAAGCGGGCGCCGAGGCTTCAATTCTTGTTGTTAACAACCTCACTCCGGCGTCAATTAACGAGACGATTGATAAAATGGTATCCGAAATTGAAAGCTCCCAGATTGTTATGCTTCCCGGTGGCTTCAGCGGCGGCGACGAGCCCGAGGGCTCGGGCAAATTCATTGCTACAACCTTCCGCAACCCGAAGGTAAGCGAAGCTGTAAGCAAGCTTCTGAACAACCGCGACGGACTTATGCTCGGTATCTGTAACGGCTTCCAGGCGCTTATCAAGCTCGGTCTTGTTCCCTACGGTCAGATTACCAAAACAAAGGAAACCGACCCGACCTTAACCTTTAATACAATCGGCAGACATATTTCCCAAATGGCGTATACAAGAGTTACAAGCGTTAAGTCACCTTGGTTCTCATCGGTTAATGCGGGAGACGTTTTCGCCGTTCCTATCAGCCACGGAGAGGGACGCTTTGTTGCCGACGCGGCTACGGTTAAAGCTCTTGCCGAAAACGGTCAGATTGCAACCCAGTACGTTAATCTTGACCTTCAGGTTTGCAGCGATATGCCCTTTAACCCGAACGGCTCCGTTTGTGCAATCGAGGGTATTACCTCGCCCGACGGACGCGTACTCGGAAAAATGGGTCACTGTGAGAGAAAGGGAGATAATCTTTATACCAACGTTCCGTTTAATAAGGATATGAAGCTCTTTGAAAGCGGCGTTAATTACTTTAAGTAAGGAGCGGTAATATGGATAATAATTCACATCAGCATTATCACTCCGAGGAGCATAAAAAAACGGTCTCCAACCGCCTTGCAAGAGCGATAGGACACCTTCAGAAGGTAAAGCAGATGGTTGAGGACGATGAGGATTGCAGCGAGGTTTTAATCCAGCTTGCGGCAGTTAAATCGGCAATAAATAACACGAGTAAGGTTATTTTAAAAGAGCATATGGACCACTGTATTGTTCACGCTGTTGAGGACGGAGACCTCGAAATGCTCGACGAGCTTTCAAACGCAATAGATAAATTTATTAAATAAAAATCACCCTGTAAGGATATCCTTACAGGGATTTTTTATAATTTATAGAAGTCCTCGTTATGAGTATTAAGTCCTCTTCTTTCAAGATTGGAGCGGTCAATTCCCTTAAGCTTATCAAGTATTCTTAAAATGAGGTCCTTAATATCGCTTGAAAAGCTCGTTCGGTTAAGCGCGCGGAATTCCTCAACATATCTGTTAAGATACTGATTTTTAAAATCGGTCTTGCTCTGGTTATATTCCGCCCATCTCTCAATCGTTGCCTCCTTATCAAGAGTAACTATTGAGGGGATTTCCTTATTATCAAGCTTTTTAAGAAGCTTGTCATACGGAACGTCGCCGTCGTAGGTCCTGTCGAATACAGTTTCAAGTCCGTTAGTTTTAAGGAATTCCTTATAGTGTTCAAAATTCTTATGATGAACGTCAAAGAGGCTCTTGAAATCAGCCTTTTCGATAAGCTCTTCAAGGTTCTTCGTTTTTGCAACCTCCTCGCCGGATACGGTTGGCAGCTTGTGATAATCAATAAGCTCCCTCATTCTTACGCCGTGAGGAATAAACAGGCTCGGCGTTCCCGCAATTATTGAGGTCACGTTACCGTGAAGCCTTGAGCCTACCGACAAATCAACCGTTTTAAGAAAATCAATCCAGTCGTTCGGGGAGGCGAACATCTTAACGCGGTTTTCAGCATATACGCCCTCATTTACCTTGTGTGGATATTCGGGCTTATTGTCAAAGCGGTGAATATAATCAATGCCAAGATAAAACGCCTTCATTTCCTCGTATCGCTGAGGAAGGAAGAAGCTGTTTTTATAGTCGCTGAGTACGCCGTTTAAAAACTCAATAGTGCTCGGAGAGGAAAGAATTGAATTATTAACGCTTATTCTCGAGTCACTGTTGATAACTGGCTTTTCAAAAGGCTTAAGCTCGCCGAAGGTATACATCGAAGGACAACCGATAACCGTAAATTCCTTGCCCTCTTTATACCCGAAACGAGTTAAATACTCGCCCGTAAGCTCGCCCCTTATTCCGATAATCGCGCTTTTTTCAAGAACTGCGTCGCAAAGCTTTTTAACGTACGGGTCGAACTCCCTTTTAGTTTTCATAAGCTCATAGGTTTCAGCCCTTACTCCCGCGCCTACAATAATACACGGAATTTTCAGCGCCTTGACAAGTCTTGTAAGTCTTTCAAGCTCGACGTTTCCGTTAAGTCGGAAAATATCGGCAAGCGGAATAACGTAACAATCGTATTTTTCATTAATCCACTCGGCGTCAAGATTTGACATCCTGCAATAATCAACTCCGATTTCCACGTCGTCATCAACCATAAGAGCGCGCATAACGCTGTTTGCAAAAATCATATTTCCCGAATTACCGCGAATCAGATTTTTGGATACGACGTCGCATACGGATATGTCGTCGGCAGGATTAAAGCCCGCGCGAACAAGGATTCTTTTCATACAAGAACCACCTTTATACTATAATAATTTAAGTATATTATAAACTCCCGTTAATGTCAAACAAAAAACGGGCGGTAACATCCGCCCGAAATAAGTGTAATTTATAATTCAACCGTCATTTTAAGGAAATCCTCTTCGTTCTCTTCGGTAATCTCAAAGCCAAAGGATTTATAAAGATTAACCGCAGTAATATTATCCTTATTAACCTCAAGAGTGATATAGGAATATCCCTTTTTCTTATAGAGAGTCAAAAGGAAGTTGAGCAACGCTGTTCCGATACCCTCGTTCCTGTCTTCTTTTTTTACTATAAGCTTTGAAAGAAATGCCTGTTGCTCGGGGAAGGCAATACCCTCCTTTTTAACAACAACGTCGCACTCACCGAGAAATTCGCCCTCATATTTATATACGTAAACTATGCGGGAGCCCTCTTTAATTTCCTCTTCCCAGATTTTAGTGTGCTCGCATTCTTCCATATTCCAGATATTGTCGCATTTGAAATAGTCTTTAGTTTTCATCTTTTCTATTGTATACTCTTTCATAACTGCCTCCTATATCTTGTGCTTAATGTATATTTATACGGTTTTTGTTTTATTGTTAATTCGTCGTAAACTCCCTTTCTGTAAGCATATAGTAGCACATCTTATGTATGATGTCAATAGTTTTTTGCATTTTTATTCATAATTTTTGTAAGTTTATGCAATATTTATGCAAAAATAATAAGGAGGGTATGATAACCCTCCCCTGAACAATTATTAATAATTAGCTTCGTGGATTTCAAAGAAGCTCTGCGGGTGCGCGCAGGTCGGACAAATTTCAGGAGCCTTTGTTCCGATTACGATATGACCGCAGTTTCGGCATTCCCAAACCTTAACCTCGCTCTTTTCAAATACCTGAGCTGTCTCAATATTCTTAAGAAGCGCGCGGTATCTTTCCTCGTGGTGCTTTTCGATTTCGGCAACAAGTCTGAACTTTTCGGCAAGCTCGGTAAAGCCCTCTTCCTCGGCGGTCTTTGCAAAGCCTTCGTACATATCCGTCCACTCATAATTTTCGCCGTCGGCTGCCTGAGCAAGATTCTGAGGTGTGTCGCCGATTCCCTCAAGCTCCTTTAACCAGAGCTTCGCATGCTCCTTCTCGTTATCCGCAGTTTTAAGAAACAGCGCGGAAATCTGCTGATAGCCCTCTTTTTTAGCTACCGAAGCAAAGTAAGTATACTTATTCCTTGCCTGGCTCTCGCCGGCAAAAGCCGCTTCAAGATTCTTCTTTGTTTGCGTTCCCTCATACTTATTAGCCATAATTAGCCCTCCTTAAATAAAATAGTACAATATCATTATACCCTCTTTTTATGTTAAATCAAAGCTTTTCTTTAATTTTTCTTTACCTTTTCGCAATAATAGTATATAATATATACGATAGGCGATTATCTAATAAAAATTAAGGAGGTTTTTTAATGAAAAAATTATTATCAATTCTTTTATCATTGGTTTTGGTTATCGGATTATCTCCTCTTACGGCGTTTGCCGCAAACGGACCGAGTCCGGCTTATGAGGAGTATGAAGGCGGCGAAAGGGGCTATTTTGCCTCAATCTATGCTATGGCTCCCGACAGTAACGGAAATTATTTCGGCGAGTGGTTTCAGCCTCTCGGACAGTCCTATCCGATATTCGCAAACAATGCGGCTGACAACTCCGCGCTTGCGGGAGTTACCTATGACCGTGATAACAATCAGCTTACTCTCGACGGAACAAAAAGCATTCCGACGGTAAGATTAACCGCAAATTGTATGGGCGACGACTTTTCAATTAAGGTTATCGGTACCGTTCGCCTTGCGCAGATTGTAATATCCGGTTCAAGATACGGCGGCAATCTTAAAATAGTCGGCGACGGCGAGCTTCTTGTTAACGAGAGCAAAAAATTCCCTTCGGCAATAGTTATGAACGCTTATGAGACCCCCGGTACTCTTACCTTCGGACAGAACGTTAAGGTCGGTCTCTGGGCAGAAAGCGGTTACGTTGCCGAAACCGAGCAATCAACTAACGATTCGGCAGCTGCGGCATATGTTTTTGAAAACGGCGCAAGCTATTCCGTTAATAAATCAGATTACGGCTATGAAACTCCGCGTAAAGTAAACGGAATTTATCTTTCGGACCCCGATGAAAACAGATGGGGCGGTTACCTCTGTACCTCAAAGGACGACCCGACGGGCTTTTATGTAACCGGCACGGAAGAGGATGGTAACGGCAAAACGCTTCACACTCTCGGAAGATACGTTTACGTTCCGAAATATAACGCGTATGTAAGGGATTATTCCTTCGGCGACAGATATTCAAACGGCTATGAATACGTTTTTACAGAGGACGAATGGAACGCCCAGACAACATATACCCCGAAAACAACCATATCCTCAGACCCGAACACCATTGATTACTATGACCCCGACGACCCGGAAGCAAATTATGTAACCGACCAGGTTCAAAGAGCTTCCGACCCCGACGGAATTTACGGATATAGTTCTTATACAAAATCCCAGAACAACGTAGTATACGAAAGAGGATACAACATTACCCGCTACGTTTATTCTTCACAGCACGGTAAATATGTTGAAGACACTACGTTTACTCCGATTGAGGTAACAGAAGACAATTTCTGCGAACCCGAATGGAGCATCGTATACGCCGAGGTACCTGTAAGCCTTGAATGGACGGGATCAGTGGTTCAGGGCGAATATGAAATTCTTACCGACGGAAAAGGCGGTTATTACTTTAGCGATTATCAAGGAAACTATTACACCTACGACACTAACGACGGCGTGGATATTTACGGCGATTTCTACGCTTACCTTAATAAAGCGGACGGCGTAAATGCTGACGCTATTGAAAATGTATATGATTATGTTAAGGTTGACGGACAATACAATTACCGAATTAATCTTACCGAATTTTTCTACAATATGGATTCGGGCGATGTTCATCAACACAACCTTACACAAATCAACGCAAAAGCGCCGACCTGCTCAAAGCCGGGAAATAAGCCGTACTATTTCTGTACCTCATGTCATAAGTATTTTTCCGATAACGCAGGCACTGTTGAAACAACCGAAGCGGCTCAGAGCATACCCGCAACAAACAATCACGTTTCCGACAAGGGTACTCTCACAAAAGCGGCAACATATACCGCAACGGGCGTAAAGACCTATAAATGCGCTACCTGCGGAAAGGTTCTCAGAACCCAGACTATCCCGAAGCTTGCCAAAAAGGCAAATCCGATAGCAGCAACGCCGCTTAAGCCTTCGGTAAAATTCAGCAAGCTCAAAAAGAAGAATCAGAGTGTCGCTATCTCCAAAGCGCTTAAAGTAACCGGCGCCAAGGGTAATTTAAGCTACGCAAAAGCAGGCGGCAACAAGAAGATTTCCGTTGCCAAAAGCGGAAAAATCACAATTAAAAAAGGTCTTAAAAAAGGCACATATAAGATTAAAATTAAAGTTACCGCTTCGGGTAACGCAGCTTATAAGGCTGGATCAAAAACAGTAACCGTAGCAATTACAGTTAAATAATTCAAAAGGCACGGAATAATCCGTGCCTTTCTTTTTTATGCATAAAATAAAGCACTTCCAAACGAAAGTGCTTTAATAAAATATAATTATCTCTTTGAAAACTGAGGAGCACGACGAGCGCCTTTGAGACCGTACTTCTTTCTTTCCTTCATTCTCGGGTCACGAGTAAGGAAGCCTGCCTTCTTAAGAGCCGGGCGGAGAGCCTCGTCATACTGAAGAAGCGCTCTTGAAATACCGTGGCGGATTGCACCTGCCTGACCTGTTACGCCACCGCCATTAACGCGGCAAACGATGTCAAACTTTTCAGCTGTTTCTGTTAAAGCGAGAGGCTGACGAACGATGAGCTTGAGGGTTTCAAGTCCGAAATAATCGTCAATGTCTCTGTCGTTAATTGTAATTTTACCTGTGCCTGCGTATACACGAACGCGAGCTACAGATTCTTTTCTTCTGCCTGTTCCGTAGAAATAAGGATTTGATTCATACATATTCACTTACCTCCTTAAAATTCCCAAGCTTCGGGCTTCTGAGCCTCGTGCTTGTGCTCTGCGTTCTTAAATACTCTGCATCTTGTGAGCTGCTTTCTTCCGAGTGTTGTATCGGGAATCATGCCCTTTACGGCAAGAGTCATAACAAAGTCGCTCTTTTCCTGCATAAGGGTCTTATACTTAACCGTCTTAAGGTTTCCGATATAACCCGAATGGTGTTGATAAAGCTTCTTTTCAAGCTTGTTGCCTGTAAGAACTACCTTATCGGTGTTGATAATAATAACAAAATCACCGCAATCTACGTTAGGTGTGAAAATCGGCTTGTTCTTTCCTCTGAGAAGAGTAGCAGCCTCGGTAGCAACTCGTCCGAGCGGCTTACCTGCAGCGTCGATTACATACCACTTGCGTTCGATTTCGTCAGCTTTTGGCATAAATGATGACATAATCTTTTCCTCCGAAATTATTTTTAGTGCCTGATAATAATAACAAAATGAAGAAAAAAAGTCAACACTTAAATTAAAATAATTTATACTTGCTCTGTTTTTCTCGTTTTTTCTCATTTTTTCATATGGTTTTCTCTTTTATTATTTACGAAAAAATAACGGGCAGCCCGCGCTGCCCGCATAAAATCTGTTTATTTTCCGTTCCATTTATAGAACTTATTTTTACTGTTTTTAAGCGACGCCGTCTGGTTTTTGTAAACCTTAAGCGCCTTGTTTTTACCCTTTCGGCAATAGAGCTTATTGCTCTTAATTACTACCTTTCCGAACTTTGAGGAGGTGTGGGAATAAACGAGGAGTGCCTCGCGTCCACCCTTTATTTTGTTTTTATAAACAGTAATCTTACCCTTTTTCAGACCCTTGGCTTTCGCAAAGTTAGCAATATGAAGACCTACCGTATACGAATCTCCGCCCGGAGCTTTACATATAATTGTATTTCCCTTAACCGTTGCGCTCTTTGTGTTAAAGAGAGCTACCGCCTCGCCCCTTTTGGAGTTAATCTTATTATTTTTTATTATAATGTTTTCGTGAAGCTTATTAATATATTTCTTATTTTCTTTTTTGGTATAATTCGCAACAACGCCGCGGTTTCCCGAAATCGTATTTCCGATAATCGTTATATTTTTACAGGTTGCTCCGTTTTGAAGAGCTTTTGCGATACCCGTATTAAACGGCTCTCCCTCAAGAAAATATGCCGTTGTATGGGTTGCGATATCAAGCTGAACAGCCTCCTCGGTTTTAGAGGCGTCCGAGCCGAGCGCGGCAATATTACAATTCTTTATTAAAGCGTCCTTACAACCGATAAGCTCAATCGCGTGTCCCTTAGCGTTATTATGGCGGATGTTCATATTAATAAACTTAATATTTCTTCCGTGAATAAGCTTTATCGACGAGCCCTTATAGCCCGTTAAGTTATCATATCTCCATATTCCACCGTTAATTGTAAAGTTGTTTATTGCGTTATATCCTGCCGTTTCGGGAATATTAAAAAGAATCGGACCGCTGCAGATAATTGTTGCGCTCCCGGCATTAATCGTCATATTGCTTTCTACATGAAGCGCGCCGCTGAGATAATAGGTTTTTCCGTTGACAAGAGTAACGCTTCCCGTTTCGTCAAGCTCGCTTTGTATGGCATATTTGTCGGTAGTGCAGCTTTCGTCGTTACAGGGATAAACAACCCCCGCAAACGCGCTTTTTGCGCCGAAAAGGATAAATCCAAGCGCAAAAAAACACAGTGCAAATACGAAAATATTTATGTTCTTTTTTACTAATTTCATTTTAATCACCTATTTTATTATACTACATTTATAGGACGTTTTCAACAACAAACGCCTATTGACTGAAAAGAAACGGTATGATACTATAATCATAATAAAATAAAGGCGGTTTTATTATGGCTCTTTACAACTCGGTAGGCGATATAATCGGTAATACTCCCCTTGTTCGCCTTAATAATTTTGAAAAAGAATACGGACTTAATGCAAAGGTTTTTGCAAAGCTCGAATACTTTAATCCCGCAGGCTCTGTTAAGGACAGAATAGGAAAAGCAATTATAGACGAAGCCGAAAGAACGGGAAAGCTTAAAAGCAATTCGGTAATAATTGAGCCCACCTCGGGCAATACGGGAATAGGAATTGCCTCATACGCGGCGGCTAAGGGCTATAAGGTTATTATTACCATGCCCGAATCAATGAGCGTTGAAAGGCGTAACCTTATGAAGGCTTACGGCGCAGAGCTCGTTTTAACCGACGCTTCAAAGGGTATGAAGGGCGCGATTGAAAAAGCCGAAGAGCTACACGAAAAAAATCCCGATTCAATTATAGCGGGTCAGTTTACAAATCCCGTTAATCCCGAAACCCATTACCTTACAACGGGTCCCGAAATATGGAAGGATTTAAACGGCGATATTGACGTTTTTGTTGCGGGAGTCGGAACGGGCGGCACCCTTTCGGGAGTCGGAAAATACCTTAAAGAGAAGAATTCCGATATTAAAATTGTTGCGCTTGAGCCCGAGGGCTCGCCCGTGCTTTCAAAGAGCTTATCGGGAGCGCATAAAATCCAGGGAATCGGCGCCGGCTTTGTTCCGGACACGCTTGATACCAAGGTATTCGACGAGGTTTTAACCGTACCCGACGACGCGGCGTTTGAGTACGGAAAAAAATTCCCCGCCCTTGAGGGCGCGCTTGTAGGAATATCAAGCGGCGCGGCGCTTTGGGGCGCGGCAACGCTTGCAAAAAGAAGCGAAAACGAAGGAAAAACAATAGTCGTGCTTCTTCCGGATTCGGGTGACAGATATCTTTCAACCCCCATGCTTTCCGAATAAATAACAGACATCTTGCCATTAAGCAAGGTGTTATTATTTTTTAAAATATACAAATTATCAAAAGCGTATAAAAAATTATTAGATTATATATTGTAATATTGACTATTATTAAAATAAATGTTAAAATATTAACGATTAGTATGCCCCCTGGGGGGATTTGAATAATCAGGAAAATATTATGATTGGAGAAGTATTATGGCAGACAAAATGTTAGGCTATGCTCCCGAGTGGACCTATGATGATTCCATTCCGATTCGTGAGCCGATAATGAAGCTTGGCAAAATGATTACCGACAGAATTCCGATTGTTCTCGGCGTTCGCAAAATCACCAAGCAGGACCCCGAATACTGGGCAGTAGCAACGATTTGCCCCACCGATGAGATGGCTGAGATAGCACTGCGTATGAAAAAGCGCAATCCGCGTACTCTCGCCGATATGAAAAAGCTCACCGCTAATATGAATCTCAGCGACTCTATTGAGAATCTTCTTGAGCAAATGAGCGAAAACGGTCTTATCGAGTGGAACTATGAAAACGAACAGCATGAAAAGCAGTGGGTGCTTCCTATGTTCGTGCCCGGTTCAGCCGAGTTCTCAAATATGAACAGCGAGATGCTCGAAAAGCATCCCGAGCTCGGTATGTTCTTTGAAAGAATGACCCGACTTCCTCTTGAAAAGGTAACTCCTATGGTGCCTCCCGGAGGCGGCGGAATAGGAATGCACGTTATTCCCGTTGAAAAAGCTATTGAGATGGAAAACGAGGCAATAGGCCTTGAAAAGATTTCTCACTGGCTTGATAAATATGACGGAAAATATGCCGCTTCTCCCTGCTCCTGCCGTGCGTCAAGAAAGACCTACGGAGAAGGCTGTGCCGACGACCCTGAGGGTTGGTGCGTTGCAGTAGGCGATATGGCTGACTATGTTGTTGAAACCAAGAAGGGCGGCCATTACATAACAAGAGAGCAGGCGCTTGAAATCTTTAAGCAGGGCGAGGAAAACGGCTTCGTTCACCAGATTACAAATATCGACGGCGAAGACAAAATCTTTGCTATTTGTAACTGTAACGTAAATGTGTGCTATGCACTTCGTACGTCACAGCTCTTCAACACCCCGAATATGTCGCGTTCGGCTTACGTTGCAAACGTTAAGAAAGAAAACTGCGTTGCCTGCGGACGCTGCGTTGAGCATTGCCCGGCAGGTGCGTTAAAGCTCGGCCAGAAGCTTTGCAAAAAGGACGGCAGCGAGGTTACTTATCCCAAGCAGGAATTACCCGATACAGTTAAATGGGGTCCCGAAAAATGGGAAGAGGAATACAGGGATAAGAACAGAATTAACTCCCACGAGTCGGGTACCGCTCCGTGTAAGACGGCGTGTCCCGCTCATATCGCTATCCAGGGTTATCTTAAGATGGCGGCTCAGGGAAGATATGAGGACGCTCTTGCTCTTATAAAGAAAGAAAATCCCTTCCCCGCAGTTTGCGGTCATATCTGTAACAAGCGCTGCGAAGAGGCTTGTACAAGAGGTACGGTTGACGAGGCTATCGCAATTGACGACGTAAAGAAATTCCTCGCTCACCGCGATATGGATAATAAGACAAGACTCATCCCCAAGAAGGTTATTCCGAAGATTACCGTTGACGGCGTATTTGACCGTGAGCCCGGCTTTACCGAAAAGGTTGCTATTATCGGCGCAGGTCCCGCAGGACTTTCATGTGCGTTCTTCCTTGCCGAAAAGGGCTATCTTAACGTAACGGTATTTGAAAAGAATAAGGAGCCCGGCGGAATGCTTCGTTACGGTATTCCTAACTACAAGCTCGAAAAAGAGGTTATTGACGCTGAGATTGATATCATCCGCGAAATGGGCGTTGAGATTAAATGCGGCGTTGAGATTGGTAAGGATATTACCCTTGACGAGCTTCGTGAGCAGGGCTATAAAGCATTTTATATGGCAATCGGCGCACAGGACGGAAGAAAAGCAGGCGTTGAAGGCGAGGACGCACAGGGCGTGCTCACCGCTGTTGAATTCCTCCACGAGGCTGCCGAAAAGGAAGCATACGATATCGGTAAAAACGTTGTTGTAGTCGGCGGCGGTAACGTTGCTATTGACGCAGCAAGAGTAAGCGCGCACTGCGGAGCTGAAAATGTTTCAATGTTCTGTCTTGAGAGCAGAGAGGAAATGCCTGCTGCCGAGGACGAGATTGAAGAGGCTATGGAAGACGGCGCAACCATTAACTGCGGCTGGGGTCCGAAGGAAATCCTTAAGGACGATAACGGCAAGGTTAAGGCTATCGTGTTTAAAAAGTGCTTATCCGTATTTGACGAGGAGCACCGTTTCTCGCCGAAGTATGACGAAAACGATACAAAGACCGTTGAGTGCGAAAACGTTATTCTTTCAATCGGTCAGGCTATTGAGTGGGGCGGACTTCTTGAGGGAAGCGCAGTTGAGCTTAACCGTAATATGACGGCTCAGGCTGACTCATTTACCTTCCAGACCGCTCAGCCCGATATCTTCGTAGGCGGCGACGCTCTTACCGGACCGCGCTTTGCTATTGACGCAATCGCAATGGGTAAGGAAGGCGCAATCTCGATTCACAGATTTGTTCAGCCCAATTCAACTCTTACAATCGGACGTAACCCGAGATACTACGTTGAGCTTGATAAGGATGACCTCACCCTTGAGGGCTACGATACGGCTCACCGCCAGGTACCCAAGGCAACCAGGAAGGTTGACAAGATGGGCTTTAAGGACGATTATAAGATGCTTACCGAGGAGCAGGTTAAGATTGAAACAAACCGCTGTCTCGGATGCGGCGCAACAATCGTTGACGCAAACCGTTGTATCGGATGCGGCGTATGTACAACCAAGTGTGAATTCGACGCAATCTATCTCAAGAGAGAAAGACCCGAATGCTCAACCATGTACAGAGCCGAGGATAAGCTCAAGGCAATTCTTCCTTATACTGTCAAGAGAGAATTTGCAATTAAGAAAGCTAACCGTGCTGCTAAAAAAGGCAATTAATAATGCACGAGCTCGGAATAGTTTTTCATATTATTAAAACAATCGAAGAGGTGGCTGAGGAGCAAAGCCTTACAAAGGTGTCCTCCGTCACCCTTGAGGTTGGCGAGGTTTCAACCGTAATTATCGAATATCTCGAGGACTGCTGGGTATGGGCTTGCAAAAAAAGCGAGCTTATGAAGGACTCAAAGCTGAAGCACGAGATTGTTAAGGGCGTTACCTACTGCGAGAATTGCGGTAAAACCTATGAAACCGTTAAATACGCTAAAATCTGTCCTTACTGTAACTCGGAAAATACCTATCTTATTCAGGGAAACGAGGTACAGATTAAGGAAATTGAAGCTCAGTAAAGTTCTTTCCGGCTCTTTTTAAGAACCGCAAATATATTTTTCTTACAGGAGGAAAAACATCATGGGAATGTTATTCCAGATTTACGGTGATACAAGCATCTGGCAGCTTGTCGGATGGTGTCTTGCTTTCACCGGACTCGTTGTTGCTAATGAAATAGCACGACGCACCAAGATAGGCGGTATTTTCTGCTTTATCGTTTTACCCTCAGCCCTTACGGTTTACTTTATTGCAATCAACATTGCAGCCAAATCAGGCGCTGAATGGGCAGTAAACAACCCGACAATTGTTCAGATGAACGGTTGGTTCCACTATGCAAAGCTCTATGCGGCAACAGTCGGCTGTATCGGCTTTATGATTCTTAAATATCAGTGGGGCAGCCTCGGAAAGAGCCATTGGTTCAAGGCTTATCCGTTCCTTATTGTTGGTATTAACATCCTTATCGCGGTTGCTTCCGACTTCGAATCTGCAGTAAAAGGTATGCAGATTGGCGGAATGCAAGGCGGCTGGTGGTATTCATCAGAAGGCGTATGGCTTTACGGCGGCTGGTGGAATATCCTCAACGGTATCGCGGGCTTAATCAACATTATGTGTATGACCGGCTGGTGGGGAATCTACTCCTCGAAAGACCAGAAGGATATGCTCTGGCCCGATATGACCTGGCAGTTCATCCTTGCATACGATGTTTGGAACTTTGAGTATACTTACCTCAATCTTCCTCTTCACACCTGGTACTGCGGTGTTGCACTTCTTCTTGCACCGACCTTTGCAAACCTCTTCTGGAACAAGGGCGGCTGGATTCAGAACCGTGCAAACACTCTTGCACTCTGGTGTATGTTCGCTCAGGTTGTTCCCGGATTCCAGAACCACTCACGTTTCACAACTCTTCCCACAGTTTACAAAGCAGCAGAGAGATTTGCTACCGGCGCTGACGGAAGAATGAATCCTGACCTCGTTCTCAGCGCTTCCGACGCTAACCCGACAGCTCAGGGCGTAGTTGCTATTCTTGCTATCGCTGTTAATGTTCTTGTTATTACAAACATTATTAAGAGAGCTAAGGAGCAGAAGAAGAATCCGTATAAGAACGAAATCTTTGCTGATACAAAAGACTTCAAGCTTGCTCTTGAAAGAGCAGCTGCAGCTAATAAAGAGGTAGCATAAAAAAATAAGAAAGGCAGTTGAGAAATCAACTGCCTTTTTATTATGCCGTAACTATATCGTTTGCGCTTTGTAAGCCGAGCTTTTTAACCGCGTCCTCGCGCATCTGGTACTTAAGGATTTTACCCGCTGCGTTCATCGGGAAAGCGTCAACAAAATCAACGTATCTCGGAACCTTATGCCTTGCCATGCTTGCTCCGACAAAATCCTTCATTTCCTGTTCGGTCATACTTTCGCCTTCTTTAAGGATGACGCAAGCCATAATCTCCTCGCCGTACTGCTCGTCGGGTACGCCGATAACCTGAACGTCGCTTACCTTCGGGTTGGTGTAAATAAATTCCTCAATCTCCTTGGGATAAATATTTTCACCGCCGCGGATAATCATATCCTTAAGACGTCCCGTAATCTTATAGTTTCCGTCGGGCGTCTTACACGCAAGGTCGCCCGTATGGAGCCAGCCGTCCTTGTCAATAGCTTCGCTCGTTGCCTTGGGCATCTTGTAGTAGCCCTTCATAATATTGTAGCCCCTTGCAAGGAATTCGCCCGGTACGTCGTACGGACACTCCTCGCCCGTTTCGGGGTCAACAATTTTACACTCAATCTCGGGCATTGCGCGTCCTACGGTTGCAACGCGAACCTCAAGCGGGTCGTCAGTCGAGCTCATAGTACAGCCCGGTGACGCCTCGGTCTGACCGTATACGATTACGATTTCGGTCATATTCATTTTATTTACAACGTCCTGCATTGCCGAAATAGGACAGGGGCTGCCCGCCATAATTCCCGTTCTCATATACGAAAAGTCGGTCTTTTCAAAATCGGGATGCTCAAGCAATGCGATAAACATTGTAGGTACGCCGTGAAAGGCGGTAATATGCTCGTTATTAATACACGCAAGCGACGGCTTGGGTGAAAAATACGGAATAGGAAGCAGCGTTCCGCCGTGGGTCATAGTCGACGTCATTGCAAGCACCATACCGAAGCAGTGGAACATCGGAACCTGAATCATCATTCTGTCCGCGGTAGACAAATCCATTCTGTCGCCTATGCACTTTCCGTTATTAACAATATTATAATGGGTAAGCATAACTCCCTTCGGGAAGCCCGTTGTACCCGAGGTGTACTGCATATTGCATACGTCGTCGGGCTTAACAGCTGCCGCCATTGCGTAAACCTTTTCCTTATTAACCCTGCTTGCATATTCAAGCGCTTCGTTCCATTCGATACAGCCCTTTTGCTTAAAGCCGACGGTAATAACGTTACGAAGGAAGGGAAGGCGCTTGCTGTGAAGCTGTTCGCCCTTCTTTGTATTTTCAAGCTCGGGGCACAAACGCGCAATAATATCGCCGTAGCTCGTGTCCTTTGCTCCCTCGGTAATAACAAGGGTGTGGGTATCGCTCTGTTTTAAAAGGTATTCCGCCTCGGCAATTTTATAAGCGGTATTAACCGTTACAAGAACCGCGCCGATTTTTACCGTAGCCCAGAAGGTGATAAACCACTGTGGAACGTTTGACGCCCATATCGCAACGTGGCTTCCCGCCTTAACGCCCATTGAAATCAGCACTCTTGCAAATTCGTCAACGTCGTCGCGGAATTCGCTGTAGGTTCTTGTATAATCAAGGGTTGTGTATTTAAACGCATACTGGTCGGGGAATTCTTCAACCATACGGTCAAGCACCTCGCCGAAGGTCTTTTCAATAAGAAGGTCCTTTTTCCAAACGCATCTTCCCGTATGGGTTCTGTTATAGTAAAGGGTCTTTTCCTTGCCCGCGGTATAGTTAAACTGCTTCATAAAGTTTACGAAATGGGCAAAGATAATTTCCATATCGTCAAGCTCCTCGCACCATCTCGGGTCCCATACAAGCGAGGTAAAGCCGTCAAAGTTAACGCTTCTTAAAGCAAGCATAATTTCCTTAAGCGGAAGCTCACCCTCACCGATTAAGCAGTATTCAAAGCCTTCGTCGCTCTTTCTGCAATCGGTAAGCTGGACATGTTTAACGTAAGCTCCGAGATTTGTAATAATCGTATCGGGGTTTTCGCCTACGCTCTGATATGCCTCGGCTACGTTCCAAAGAGCCGCAAGGCTGTCGCTTGCAAAATTCTCAAGAATATCGCGAAGGTTCGAGGTATCGGCAAACATACCCTTTGTTTCAATTAAAACTACTACTCCCTTTGCTTCGGCAAGGGGAACTATTTTTTCGAGCATTTCGGTAACAAAGGCAAAGCTCTTTTCAGTTTTTTCGCCGTGCTCCGCTCTTACTCTTATATAAGGAATATGAAGATTGCCCGCAACGTTAAGGCACGCCTCAACCTCCTTCATTGTATCCTCTGCTTTTTCGGTATCCGAAATGTCGCAAATCGTATCCATACACGCAAGGGAAAGCTTTTTTTCATAGAGCTTCCTTAACGTAGCGTTAGCCGTATAATCGTGGAACGCTCCGTCCTTGTCGGTAAAAAGAGGGTTATGGATATTATGAAGCTCTATACCCTTAAAGCCTAAATCTACGGCTGTGTTACAGAAATCGTCAAAGCTGATTCCGTACCAGCCCTTAGTTGAAAACGAAAGCTTCATTAATTTTCCTCCTCATAAACAATTTTATTAATTGCATTGAGATATGCTCTGATGCTTGCGCCGATAATATCGGTTGAAATACCGTTGCCCGAATAGAGCTTTGAGCCCGAGCGAAGCTTAACAACAGCAGAGCCCATTGCCTCCTTACCCTCGGTAACGGCCTGAATCTGAAAATCATCAAGCTCATAGTGGCTTCCGATAATGGAGTCAATTGCAATAAAGGACGCGTCAATCGGTCCGTCGCCGAGCTTAATGCTCTCAAGCGTTTCGCCGTCCTTTTCAAGAACGATATGCGCGCTTGCGGTTATGATATTTCCGTTATTTATAATATAGCTGACAAGCTTATAAGCCGACGGAACCTGAAGCGCGGCGGAGGCTACTATTGCGTCAAGCTCCTTTGCTCCGACGTTCTTCTTATTTGCAACGCGGAGAAATTCCTTATATACCTTGCCCCCGTCCTCATCGGAAAGGTCGTAGCCGAGCTTTTTAACGGCTGAAAGAACAGTCTCCTCGGTATCGGATTTATCAAGTCTTATTCCCTCGAACTCCGTACTTACCGTAACGGTTGTCCTGTCGTTTTTAGCGTTGTCGGTAATCCAGTTAATCTGGGATACGATTCGGTTAAGCTCGGTATATTTAAGGCTTGACTTAATACCGTAGTCAATACCGTAGTCCTTAATAATTGAGCCGAAGGTATCAAGCTCGGTTGTATCTCCGCCGACTGCGCACTTAACGCAGGCAGCGCCGTTTCTTACGGCAAGAATAGCCTGAGCCGCCGCAAGACCCGTCTTATTATTACATTTAATGCCGATGGGCACGCCCGTATTTTCGATTACCTCCTTAACAAAGCAGGCAAAATCGTCGGGAAGCATCGAACCCGCCGTATCGCATACGGTAATCTTATCCGCGCCCGCGTCGGTAGCCTTTTTAATTGCTTCGTAAAGAAAATCGCGCTCCGCTCTTGTTGCGTCAACGGCGCAAAATTCAACGCCGTTTTTTGTTTGCCCCGCTTTCTTTACGGTAAGCTCAATCCAGCTGAGCATTTTAGCCGGCTTTTTATGACAGGTATACTCCATTCCCACGGGAGATACGGGAAGCTCAATTCTTATAACGCCTTTCTTCGCCTTATCAAGCGCCTCGGCAGCAAAGTCAATACTCTCCTCGCTCATACCTGCCGCAACGGAAAGAACACCGTTATTGACAAATGCCGAAACAGTGCGCAGTAATAGAACGTCTGTTTTTTCGTTTTCGATTTCGGGAAATTCGATAATATCGACATTTAGCTTTTCAAGCTGACGCGCAATTTCAATTTTCTCTTTAAAAGAGAAGGAGTTGTTTTCTCTGCACAATGTTGTGTCTGCAATTTTAATGCCTTTCATAGTATTCTTCCTTTCGATATAAAATAATAAAGTCCCCGAGCCTATGCTCAGGGACGGGATAAACCGCGGTACCACCCTAATTGACCTTAAGGTCCTCTCAGCGAGATTCCATCAAATCTCCTGCCATGATAACGGGGCAATCCGTAGCCGCTTACTTATTCGGCGGCTCTGCTCGGGAACGAGACTTGGTATCCGCTCGCGCTGTCTTACACCGACCGACAGCTCTCTTTGCCGAGTTGAGAATAACAATTAATTCCGTCATTGCATTTGGGTTTTATTTGATTGCAAACTATAATATCACAATTTATATTTTATGTCAACTGTTTTTTGAAAGGCGCTCCTGCGTTAAGAGCTTTCTTGACGAAAACGGGAATATATGATAATTTATAATTAAATAACAGCTTTGCGAAAAGCGTAAAGGCTGCAAACAGCTAATTGCGGTGATTTTATGAAAAACAAGACAAAAACAAAAAAGATAATATCCGTTATCCTTGTTATTACGGTTATAGTATCAATCGGCGCCGTTGCCGGTTTTAATGCATTTTCCGTTGAACCGCTCGGCGAACACAGCTATGTTTATCAATACCGACGCGGCGCAAGGCTTTATTATAAATGCACCCACTGCGGCGATTACAGCCATTACGAAAGTGCAAAAAATCTTCGCCTTGCCTTTGAGGACGCTGTTACAAGCGAGGATAATCCGTATCATCAAAGCAATTACGACGGACGTTTTGATATTCTCAGGGACGGATTTATAAACGCCAAGGATTATACGCTCATCAACGATATGGCGTCCGGAAAGTCGACGGATTATGACAAAATCCTTACTAATGAAAACGCAACCGAAAGAGCTAAAAGACTTTACCGTTATATCTGTAAGACCTATAAAAACAAAACCTTTTCGGGTCAGCAGGAATCAACCTGGATGGACTCTCCCGAATACGAGATGAACTATCTTTATCAGACAACGGGAAAATACCCCGCAATCCGCGGACTTGATTTTATTAACGACGATTTTAACGGCGTTGTTCAGCGCGCAAAAGCGTGGGACGCAAGGGGCGGAATTGTAACAATCTGTTGGCACTGCTCAAAGAATTTTAATTTAGGCTATAACGAGTGCAAGGCTGACGAGCTCACTCCCGCCGAGTGGGAGGCTGTTTTAACCGACGGCACCCCCGAGCACGCCGCGTTTATTAACGCAATGGACAGGGCGGGCAATGCTCTGCTTCAGCTTCAAAGCGACGGTATTCCCGTGCTTTGGAGACCCTTCCACGAGTTTGACGGAGGCTGGTTCTGGTGGGGCAAGGGCGGATATGATTATTTCAAGCGCCTTTGGATTATGATGCACGACCACTTTACAAACGACCTCGGACTCAATAATTTAATCTGGGTTCTCGGTTATTCCCACAACGGAACCGACTACGGCGAAAACCTTACCAACTGGTACCCGGGCTATCAGTACGTTGATATTGCGGGAGCGGACAGCTATGAGGTTGCTCAAAACGGCGCGGAGCAAAGACTTTTCACCCCCGTAAATACTGCGGCAAATTATATTAAGCCGCTTGCTATGCACGAAACGGGCTTAATTCCGACCGTAACGCAGCTTCAAAACGTCGGCTGGGTATTCTTTATGACCTGGCATACAAATTATTTAACCGACGAAAACACGCCCGAGCATCTCAGCGGAATATATAACAGCGAATATGTAATTACGCTTGATGAATTAGAGGAATTTTAAAATTAAACAACGACCTCCTGTTAAACACGGGAGGTTATTTTTTGTCAAAAGTGCATAATTGAATATTTATAATATATATGTTATAATTTATTTTGGAATATTTTAACCTTTTATTAGATTCAGGTGATATATATGAAAATTAAAAAATTTAAGAAGGTGCTAAGCGTTATCGTATCGCTGTCAATGCTGTTGACGGCTTTGCTTCCCGTCGGCGTATTTGCGTATGACGAGGGCACGTCCGCCCTTTCGGCGGTATCAAGCGAGAGCTGGATGAGCGTTATACGCGATGATACCTATCTCACCGAAATTACAATCCCCGGTACTCACGATTCCTGCGCAAGGAAGTTTGCAAACGAGGACGCTTTCGGCGTTTTGTCGGGTATTTCAAAATGCCAGAATCTTAATATTACGCAACAGCTTAACGCGGGTATACGTTTTCTTGACATACGCTGCGAGGCTGACGCTTCGTCCTATTCGGTAAAGACCGTCCACGGCTCAACCGATTGCTGGAACGGTGACGATTACTATTATCTTGATTTCGTTTTGCAGGACGTTTATAACTGGCTTGACGCTCACCCGAGCGAGACGGTTCTGATTTCGGTTAAGGAGGATGACGGAAGCGTCGGAGCGCCCGCCTTTACCGAAGCAATTTACCAATATATCCACGGCTACGGTCAGGGCAAGTATTTTTACGGCTCGGATTACAACTACAATAATTACTGGTATCTCGGTAAAGAGGTTCCTCACCTCAGTCAGGTCAGGGGTAAATGCGTGCTGTTTAACCGATTTGACCAGTATATTCAGTCTTCCGGCTCAAGCGTAAACGAAAACGAGTCGGGTCAGAAGATAAAATGGAACGACCAGGGAGGAACCTCCTACTCCTCCCCCGTTTACCAGAACGGCTATAACAATAATACGGGAGTCGGCACCTTCCACGTTCAGGACCACTATGAGTGGAGCACGTCAAATAAAATCTCGGCAACTCAGGATATGCTGAATCTCGGTCACTACCGCGGAGAGTATTATTTTAATTTCTCCTCAACCACCGAGGGCGCAAGCATCCCGAGTCCCAAGAACTGCGCCGATACAGTTAATCCTAATTACTTTTCATTTAACTATACTAAAAATAAGCCTTCGGGAATCTATGCAATCGACTTTGCAACGAGCGATATTGCAAGAAAGATAATTGAAAACAACGAAGGCGTTTGTACCGTTGTTACCGCGAGCGACGGTAGTATTAACTATACCCTTAACCGAAAGAGCGGAGTCCTTACAATAAGCGGAAACGGAAATATGAAAAACTATGCGTTTTCTTCCGATTCGGGCGCAAACGGTATGGGCTCAACCGCTCCCTGGGGCGACCAGCCGAAAAATTCGCTCTTTGAGGGTCAGTACAATTCCGATTTAATTACCTCGGTTGTAATCGATGAGGGAATCGGCTCAATAGGAAACTATGCCTTTTACGGCTTTGATAACCTTACAAGCGTTACCATACCGAGCTCGGTAAAAAGCATCGGTGAGGGCGCATTTACAAAATGCTCCTCCCTTCGCTCCATTGATATTTCGGACAAGAATATATCCTCAATCGGAGCATACGCGTTTAAAGACTGTACGGCTTTGACGAGCTTTAAGACCGCGGAGTGCGTAAATGAAATCGGAGAAAACGCATTTCAGAATACTCCATCACTTGTTATGTACGGCTCGGGCGGTACGCTTTCTCAAAGCTATGCTCAAAATAACAATATCCGCTATATCGCCACGGGCGCATACGACGCTCAGACCGACTGGTTTATCTCAAAATCGCTGTTCAGCGAGCCCTTTAACGAGGACATGGGCGGTACGGGCTACACCAATACCGCGGGTTCAAACGGCGAACAGGTTTCCTACGAGGCTTCACACGACGGACGCGACGGCGTTGTTTTCTTGCCGTGGAGTATAGAAAGAACGGGCAATAACTATATCGACTCGGGCAGCGCTCCCTTTGCCGACAAGGATTTAAGCAACGGCGTTACAATCAGCTTTTTCAGAGAAATCAGCGGAAATTTTTTTGACGGCGCGGCGCTTACTTTTGCCGATAACGGCGGCAACTACTTTGCAATTTACGATAACGGAAAAATGTATTTCAATAACGCCACAGGCTCGTTCTCATATGAAACCGAGGCAAGCGACTGTAAGAATAAGGAGTGGCAATTCATAACCGTTACCGCTACCAATACCGGAGTTAAGCTTTACGTAAACGGACGGCTTAATTCAACCTATAACTATCAGTCCTCCACGGCGCTTGTTGATTTCCTTTCGGGCGAAAACACTAAGCTTTATTACGGCTCATATATTCCGCGCGGTACCTGCTCGCTCTATCTTGACGAGGTTTCGCTCTATGATTTTGCGGTAAACGCAACCGAGCAAAAAGCAATGTATCTCAGCTACGAAACGCCCCAAATCTATTCCGAAGCCCAGTGCGCTGCGGACGCGGACGTTAAAATTTATGCCTCCGACGGCTGGGAAAACGTAATATATACCCACGGTGAAAATACCGAAACGGTTGCGGGACTCAATATGGCGGCTGACTATATGTTCAGAGGCGACGAAATTGCCGACGGTGACAATGACGGCGCATATTATTACTCGACCTCCTCCGCAGGATGCGAAACCGAGCTTTATACTACGCTCACACTTAACAGTAAATACAGTATTACGGGCATTACCGATAATTATTCAAACAATATCGGCTACACCCTTCTTTCGGAGGAGAACGGTAAAAAGACCTATAAGCTCTACGGCGCGCTTTCCTCGGGCTATACCGACGGTACGGACGATAATATTACGCTTGAGGTCGGTATTACCGACGGCGAAAAGGAATATACCCAGACTAAATTCATATTCGTTACGCCACACCCCGTGTCCTCTCATGCGGCAAGCGCGGTTTATAAGGGCTGGACCTCGGGCACCTCGTCAAAATCGAGGGACTCCGCAGTATTATTCAGAGCCGACGGCTCAACGGGTATGTCGCTTACCTATTATTCGGGTAACTACGTATTTGTTCATACTCCCGTATTTATCGGAAACGGCTGGTGCTTTGCGTCAAATTACAACGCCGATAACCTCCTTATGATGGGCGACGGTAAACAGGGTGACGATACGGTTAGCGCGTTCCCGACGGTTACCTCAAAGGATATTACCAACGCGGGCTGCTACGCCCAGCATAATTCAACCGGTGACGGCGAAGCAATTTCAATGACCGCCGAGGGCACGACGGCTAATTATTATATAGACAAATCCGTTCTTACCGCAGGCAAAACCGTCGGCGGCGTTCACCTTTCAAACGACGGCAACACCTTTACAACTAATACAATCGTTACCCGTCTTGCCGCAAGGTCGGTCGGAACGGGCTACTATTGGAGCAACTGTGGGGTTAATACTAATAACGGCATTACATTTTCTCTTGATACTTCAAACAATTCAATCGCAGAAGCAATAGGTACAAGAAGTAATAACGATGACGGAAATCCCGAGGAATTCAACTACGCCGCTCCCACGGTTTCGGGTTCTCTTTCAAACGGAAACGAGCAGAGCGCGGAGATTTCCGTAGGTATTAATCATTCCGACACAAACACCTATTTTGCGGGAACAAAGATTAATTTCTCATATCATATATGTGACAAATCGGTTCTTCGCAACCTCGTTAATACTTACGAAAACGAGGGCTTGACAGGTAAGGGCGCGTCCAAGGAGGACTGGAAGAACTATCTTTCGGCTCTCGGTAACGCCTATAAAAACCTCAACAACTACAAATCCAATACGGTTGCAGGTACAAGCAGTATTATTTATACAAAGCTTGTTGCGGCGCACAACGCATTTACGGTTGATACAAGCTCATATGACGCGCAGTGCGCTAACGTTTTAAACGCTCTCGACTCCGATAAGGTTTATTCGGAGGATACCTTTGAGTACGTATCAGATATTGATACCGCCTATCTCTCCGACCAGACAAGCTATGATATTCTTGCGGGAAGACTCAGCTTTGTATGCCGTTTTGCCGAGGAGCTTAATAAAGGCACGTCCTTCGGGGATATTGACTCCGCAATTCAGACGAGGAGCAATCCCGACGAATATAATCAAAGCGAGCTTCAAAGAATAAGAAACGGCTTCTACTCCGCAATTACCAGAACCGTAACGCTTTCCGCTCAGGATTACACCTATTACAGCTACTATAATCAGGACTCCTACGATTCCCTCGTTTCAAGGACTCTTTCCGATATTGAAAACGCTTATATGTATTACAGCGTTAAGTCAGAGGGCGGAAGCTCCGTTGTTGAAAGTGAAAACCCGTTTAAGAATAAGAACCTGTCAAAGGGAGTTACAATTTCGTTTGACAAATACAGCCAAAAGGATAACGGCTGGAACGCCTCCCTTTTAAGCTTTTCAAGCGGAAACAGAGCCGATAACCGCTACTTTATAATTATGGGTAACGGTACCGTTCTCTTTAACGACGGAAACGGCGGCTCCTCGGGTAACAACGGATGTTATTTCGATATAAACGCTACTAATGAAACGAATACCTCCGCGCCGCGCTGGGTTAATGTTAAGCTTACAATCTATAAAAACGATTCGGGACGTCATATCCTTGATTACTACGTTGATAATTCCCTTGCAAGACGCTTTGATTTAAGTACGATAAGCGCGTCGGGATATCCCGCGGGACTTAGCGGAAACGACGGTATATTCTCCTTCCTTGCAAGCCCGGATATAAAGCTCTACTACGGCGCTTCGTTCAGCGTTTACGGCACTATGGCAGGAACTACGGACTCCTACCTTGATAACGTAGGCTTTTACACCGCCGCGCTTTCACCGTATGAAATTTCACAAAGCAGCAGCGAAGAGGTTTACTCGAATAACGAAGCCGTAAATATCGGAGGTAACGCTTCCGCTTACGTTAATACTAACGCGTCCCCGTTTGCTTCTTCCGATTTATCGCAGGGCTGTACCGTAAGCTTTTTCCAGAGCGTTAATTCCGGCTCCAAAGCCGATAAGGAAAGCCTTACCCTTGCTCAGGGAGCCACGGGCGAGTGCAAATATTTTACAATCGGAACCGACGGCTTTATCCGCTTCAACAACGGCGATAACGGAAGCGACCCCGCTCTTTCGGGGGCAAGGCTCTTCTTTGACTGTGTTGAAACGAATACCGATATAACCGACGGTACGCGTCAGCTCATAACCGTATCGGTTATTGACGATTACCATATTAACGTTTACGTTAACGGCGCGCTTTCAAAGGCGATTACCGTTAACAGTTCAAACGCAACTCAGCAGTATCTTGACACGGGCGGACTTCTGAATTTCTTAAACAGCGCAAACACAACGCTCTACCTCGGCTCATATACGCCTTACTGGGGCGCAGCCGATATTACTCTGAGCGAAGTTAAGCTAATCTCCCGCGCGCTCTCCTCAAATGAGGTCGAAGCGCTTTACAGGTACGAAACAAACGCCTCTCCTTCGGCGGTATTTACTAATGAGTTTACCTCCTGCGTACCCGACAGAGTAAGCGGCTCGTGCGAATGGGTGCAGACTTATGAAAACAAAAACGGCGTTCTTCATATCCCCGCCGAAAACGCAAACGGTAATATCACTTACTTTGTTGACGGCGTTGAGGTAACGGACGTTTCAAATATTAAATACGGCAGCGCCGTTAAGGCGGTTTACCGCGGAGCGGGTACGGTAACAGAGTGGAGCTCAACCGTTACAAATCCGAGCGGAAGCCGAAGCTTCACGGTTGACGACGACGATTATGAATTTACTCTTACCGGAAATACGGTTATAAGCTATCTTGCAAATCAGACTCCGTTCTGCCGTCATAAGCATACCGAAATAAGAAACGCCTCTGAGCCGAGCTGTACCGAAACGGGCTATTCGGGCGACACCTACTGCGCCGACTGCGAGGAGCTGCTTGAAAGCGGCGAGGTAATTCCCGCAAACGGACATTCTTATGAAAGCACTGTAAATGCTCCTACCTGTACCGAACAGGGTTATACAACCTATACCTGTACGGTATGCTCCGACAGCTATACCGATAATTACACCCCCGCTTCCGGCCATAATTATCAAAGTGAGATAATCCCGGCAACTCCGAACGAGAGGGGCTATACGCTCTACACCTGTTCGGTATGCTCTGACAGCTACCGCGATAATTACACGCCTTACGCGTCGGACAGCTCCGTTCTTGAAGCTGCGCTCGACAGGGCTCAGAGCTTTAATGCAGAGGACTACACCCCCGCTTCATATCAGGCGTTAACCGCACTTTGCACTCAATATTCAGGCTACCCCGAGGGCGATTATTCCCAGAGCGAAATTGATTTTGCAACAACCGAGATTTTAAGCGCAATAAATCTTCTGCGCCCGTATCTCTACCTTAAGGTTGAAAGCGAAAACTGTACGGCTACGGTTAATAACGCTCCCGCAAGCGGAAACAGGGAAAGCGCGGTATTCGGCGACAGTATAAGCTTTTCGGCAACTCCGAACGAGGGCTATACCTTCTACGC
This sequence comes from Eubacterium sp., assembly GCA_017458975.1. Classification (GTDB taxonomy): domain Bacteria; phylum Bacillota; class Clostridia; order Oscillospirales; family Acutalibacteraceae; genus Eubacterium_R. The sequence continues at coordinate 63,904 of JAFSZK010000057.1, forward strand.
ATGGTATGAAACCGTATCAAAAAGGATTCTCTCGAAAAATGCTCAGTTCACCTATACGATTACGTCTAATACTGATGTTAAGGCAATATGTATACCGAACGGCGCTTCAACTCTTACCTTCGCTAACGACACGGGACAAATTGTAAAGCTTATTCATAAAGCTCCCACCGAGTGGCAGAGCGTATCTGTTGAGACCCTCGAGCCCGACGTTCCGTTTAAATTCGGTTACACGGGCGGCGTATGGAATTATACCGAAAGCGACGTAATCAGCGCGCTGACCTCGGGAAACGACGTAACGGTTATCCCGATTTATACCGATATAGGCTACGACCCGAGCGCACTTCCGATTGCCCAAAGCGAGCCCGCGCTCAGCCTTACGTATGCGTACAACTCCGAGGAAAATATCGGCTCGTTCATCCTTTCGGCTTCAATACCCGACGGACTTGAGGTTGAGTCAATCGGAACGGCAATTTACTACGAGGACGCAAACACCTTTGACCCGACTCTCTTTGACGTTAATATAACTAATAAAACGGTAACCTCAAAGTTTGACGAAAAGGTAAGCGGTACTTATACAACCGATATTCTCCGTCTCGGAGCTAAATGCAACTTCGCGGTCAAGGGCTATGTAACCTATTACGATAAGAGCGGCAATCTTGTTGTTTCCTATTCAAATCAGGTAAACGTAGTTAATAAACAGGCTGTAGTTAATTATTGACACGGTGTAAAAAATAGTTTATTATAATAAAGTAATATGTTTTAAGGAGAGATAGTTATGACGTTAACTAAAAAACTCATTTCCGCTTTTCTCGCAATTATTATGGTATGCTCCCTTGCAATGCCTGTATTTGCCGAGGAGGAAAAATCAACTCTTGAAAGTCTCGGCGAAACGCTTGACGGCGTAAGCAAATCCCTTGATTTCAGACGTACCGACGCTTCCGGCGCAACCGTAAAGCTTTCAAAAACAAGCTATGTTTATAACGGTAAAATAAGAAAGCCGAGCGTTAAGGTTACTTTAAACGGTACGGCTCTTGAGAAGGGTATGGACTTTAAGGTTACTTATCCCGACAACTGTAAGAGCGTCGGAAATCATAAGGTTAAGGTTGAGTTTGTCGGTATGTACGAAGGCGCCGACAGAGAGCTTACCTTTACGATTAAGCCCGCTAAAATGCCCGCCGCAACCTCAGTTAAAAAGCTTAAGGGTAAAAAGGCTGCCGTTACCGTCAGCTGGAAAAAGGTAACGACCAATAACAAGGGCTATCTTATTCAGCTTGCAACCGACAAGAAGTTTAAGAAAAACGTAAAATATGCCGAAGCAAAGAAGGATAAGACCTCCAAGACCGTTAAGGGACTTAAATCAGGCAAGAAGTATTATGTAAGAGTTTGCTCGTTTACAAAGGTAAACGGAGTTAAGGTTCCTACCAAGTGGTCAAAGGCTAAAACAGTTAAAGTAAAATAAACCGTTTACGGGGACGCCGAGTGCGTCCCCTGTATTAAATAAAGATATGAAAAACAGTTTTGTAAAAGGAATAACCGACGGAATACCGATATGTCTGGGCTACTTTTCGGTAGCCTTTGCTTTCGGTATTTTTGCGCTGTCGGGCGGACTCACCTCGCTTGAGGCAATCCTTATTTCTATGACAAACGTTACCTCGGCGGGTCAGCTTGCCGCAGTTCCGATTATGGCGGCGGGCGGTACTCTTTTTGAGCTTGCAGCCTCCCAGCTTATTATTAATCTTCGTTATTCCTTAATGAGCGTATCCCTTTCCCAGAAATTTGATAAAAGCGTAACCCTTTTCGACCGCTTTATAATCGCGTTTGTAAATACGGACGAGGTTTTTGCCGTCGCGTCCTCAAAAAAAGAAGTAGGAAAAGCGTATATGTACGGGCTTATTTTAACTCCGTATATCGGCTGGAGCGCGGGCACGGCTGTCGGCGCGCTTGCGGGAAGTATTCTTCCCGAAACGGTTATTTCAGCCCTCGGCATAGCGATTTACGGTATGTTTATTGCAATCGTTGTACCCGTTGCAAAGGAAAACCGCCATGTGCTTTACTGTGTGTTACTCGCTATGGGACTTTCGTGTATGTTTAAATTCATACCCCTTTTATCAAAGGTTCCCTCCGGCTTTGTAATAATTATATGCGCGGTAACTGCAAGCGCCCTTGCGGCTCTGCTTTTTCCCGTTAAGCAGGAAAAGGAGGAAAGCCTATGAGTTTTAATGCGTTTCTTCCCTATCTTGCGGTTATGGCGGGAGTCACCTATCTTGTCAGAGCAATCCCGCTCGTGCTTATTAAAAAGAAGATTGAAAACAAATTCATCCTCTCGTTTTTGTATTATATGCCCTATGCGGTTTTAACGGTTATGACAATTCCCGCCGTATTCTTTGCAACGGATAATGTAATATCGGCAATCGCCGGAGTCGCCGTCGCGCTTTTACTCGCGTTATTAAAACAGGGTCTGCTCTCGGTTGCGTTGGGCGCGTCGCTTGCGGTATTTATCGCTCAGCTTATAATTCAATACTTTTAGTACAGGTGTCAAAAAGATTTTTTGACACCTGTATTATTTTAAAAGTTAATATGCACAAAATAGAAATTTATTTTTGTTTAATATGCTAAATTATATATTTATTATTGACTATATATTTTTATAGTACTATTATTGTTGTGTACATTTAGCATACTTTGTATATTTAATGGAGGGATGTTTTATGCTAAAAACTTATTCAAAGAGAATGCTTAGCATTTTCATTTCGCTGACAATCATTCTGTCGGCGCTGGCGATTACGCCAATCACTGCTCTTGCAGTTGACGACCCGGGTACTCTTGACTCGGCTAAGCTCAACTTCTGGGCAGACCCCGAAAACACAATCACACAGGACGATATTACCGCTTTTCAGGGCGGCGATAAAACAACTATGGTCGGTGCAGTAGCTGTTCATAAGCGTTCGGGCTCTTCTTCAAATTACTATTTGTTCCTGCCCACAAACGCCGACTGTACCGCTTTAAAGGTATGGTTTACCGCGTCAAGCGCTTCGGTTGACGGAACTCCGCTCACAAACGGCGAAGCAACCGACGCTTTCAGCGCGGCAAATGCGGGAGGAGTTAAATCCGACCACACCCTTACCCTTGACGGTACTGATTACTCGCTTCACGTTATGAAGTCGGGCGAGGTAGGAGCCGTTTATATTGATACCTCCTCGGGTACAATTGCAAATATTAATAACTCCTCCGACAAATCCGTTTATGAATCGGGTACAATTTTGGTAACCCGTCCCGACGGAACGGTTGATTATGACGGCGCTCTTAAGAAAATGAAGGGCCGCGGTAACGCAACCTGGAGCGCAAAGGGTAAAAAGAACCCATATAATATCAACCTTGATAAAAAAGCTTCTCTTCTCGGAATGGAAAAATCCAAGAAATGGTGTCTTCTTGCCAATTCCGACGACAGCACGCTTGTTAAAAACGAAATAACATATGATTTTGCCGAATACATAGGCGTTAACTCCCAGGTAATCTGTAAGCCGGTTGACCTCTACGTTAACCAGCAGTACCTCGGTTCATATATGCTTTCCGAAAAGGTGGAAGTGGGTAAAGAAAGAGTTAACGTTACCGACTCATACGAAAGCCTTGAGGAAGCAAACGCCGTAACTGACCCCGCTACGGGTGAGGTTATTACCGACCTTGAGGGCAGAACCGAAGCGGAAGTAAAATCGTATAACGACTCAAACGGTACTCCTGCTGCAACGGGCGCTCAGGCTTATCTTCAGTCAAATAACATTGCTCATATGGTAGGCGCAAGAAAGTATTCCCCTGCTCTTACCGACCCCGCCGACGTAACGGGCGGTTATCTCTATGAGCTTGAAATATCCAACCGCTGGGTTGACGAGCCCGCAGGCTTCTGCGCTTATAACCGTCAGGGCTGGGTTTTAAAGAACTGTGACTTTGCCTCAAAAGGAATGGTTGATTATTCCTACGATTTACTGTATGCTCTCGGCTCCTCTGTTTATAACGGAGGCGTTGTACCGAGCGCTTCAACCACAACAAACTGTTCGGGACTCTCCACTGTAAGCATAGCATTATACGGTCCCAGAGAGATTACAAACCCCGCTCCCGCCGCTCAGTATCAGGGTAAAAAGTGGAGCGAGCTTCTCGACGCTGACAGCGCAGTAAAGCTTTACTGGACTCAGGAGCTCTTTAAGAACCTTGACTCCTCAACCTCCTCAACATATTTCTATAAGGATACCGACAGCAAGGATTCAAAGCTTTATGCAGGTCCTATGTGGGATATGGATAAATCCTTCGGAACTGACAGTGTTCTCGATTCCTCCCGCTGGGGTTCAAGCTTAACCTCTTCAACGGGCTGGTATGCAAGAAATACAAGGATTTACCGCTGGAGAGCAAACGACGGCGGAACATCATATTCAAACGACAACCAGGCTCCGCGTACCTTCTACGGCGCGCTTGCAAATTACTGCCCCGATTTCTGGCAGATGGCAAAGGGCAGCTGGTATACCCTCGTTGAGCCTGCCGTTCAGATTCTTTTAGGAAATGAAACCGATTCAACGGGCACGCTTAAGTCAATTGACGAGTATGTTAATACTATCAGCAAAACGGGCTCGATGAATAAATACAGACATAATATTGATAACGACAAAGCTTACGACGCTTCAAGCGTAGGAAATACGCTTAAGACCTGGCTCAGCGAACGCAGAACCTGGATTAACGGACAGTTCCCGACCTCCGATATTTCAACAGATTCAGACTTTAACGTTGAGGCCATTCCCGCTCAGAAATATACCGGCAGCGCTATATGTCCTAAGCTTACGGTAACTTGTAACGGAGCGGTTCTTAAAGAAGGCACCGATTATTCGGTTGAATATTCAAACAATATTCTTCCCGGCGATTTTGCAAAAGCAACAATAACCGGACTTGGCTTATACACGGGCGAAAAAATTGTTGAATTTGTTATTTCCAAAGGTACTCTTGAGGGCGGCTCGGTAACAATTAAGGAATCCGCTTTCCCCGACGAAGAGCTTACCGCAGAGGTTAAAAACGCCGACGGTTCCGCAATTTCCGACGGTATCGTTTATCAGTGGTACGCCGATGATACTGCAATTCAGGGTCAAACGGCAAATACCTATACCACAACTCAAGAGGATATCGGAAAGACCATTACGGTTAAGGCAAAGGGTAACGGCACGGTTATTGACAATTACGAAATAACCTCAAATGAATGCGCCGTAAGAGCACCCGTTGTAACAAACGTTATTGCTTCATGGGATTACAGCTATACCGATGACAGTGCGGCTCTTGCTAACGCCGATACCTCGGGCGAAACATATTATTATACCGCAACCGGCGGCGAGCAGAAGGATAAGGCAACTCTTACCGGCTCGTTTGACGCCGCAAACTCAGCAGAAATAAAGTGGTCGGGCTCCGACATTTATGCTAACGGCGCAATTTCAGACCAGGCTCCGATACTTGAAGCGGATAAGGTAACTCCCGTTGCCTGGGGCTCATATCCCTATTTTGAAACAAAGCTTTCGACTGTCGGCTATGATAATCTTAAAATATCGGCTAAGCTCGGCGGTTCAAAGAAGGGCGCTAAAAACTATAAGCTTCAGTATTCAACCGACGGTTCAACTTATACCGACGTTACGGGCGCTGCATATTCCGTTACAACAAACAAGACTCTTGAGGAAGCGTTTACAAAGGTTGCTCTTCCCGAGGCTTGTAACAATAAGAAAAATCTCTATATCCGTATTGTAGCCTCTGACGACGTTACAATCGGCGGCGGCGCTTACGTAGGCACAACCTCGGGCGCAATCGCATTTAACAATATCAGCGTAACCGGCGAGGTTGTAAGCGTTGATACCTATACCGTAACATTTATTAACGCCGCGGGTACTACGGTATCAAGCGAGGAATATCCCTCGGGTACTCCCGCAAACGAGGTAGCCGTTCCGAGGGTAACGGCTTCATGGTATGACGATGATTTCCATTACAGCTACGCGTGGGGTACAATTGCCGACGTTACGGATAATGCAACATATAACGAAACCGAAACCAAAGCTTCGCATAACGGAAACTACACCGAAGAAATAATCAAAGCTCCCGACTGTACTAATGCGGGCGAAACGAAATACACCTGTACCTGCGGACATTCTTACACTGTTTATCCTGAGGCGCTCGGACATACCTGGGGCGCTCCCTCATATCAGTGGAATCAGGACAACAATGTTTGGAAGTGTACGGCTACAAGAACCTGTACAAGGGACGCAAACCACGTTGAAACCGAAACAGTAACAGGCGTTGGCGCTCAGAGCCTTGCTCCTACCTGTACAACAAAGGGTAAGACGACTTATACCGCAACCTTCACTAATGCAGCGTTTGCTCAGCAGACCAAAGAGGTTGAGGATATCGACGCTACGGATCACGCATACGGTGCTCCCTCCTATTCCTGGGAACTTGTTGAAAACGTATGGAAATGTACGGCTACAAGAGTTTGCGCTAACGATGCAAACCATATCGAGACCGAAACTGTGGACGGCGTTGGCGCTCAGAGTCTTGCTCCCACATGTACAACCAAGGGTAAGACGACGTATACCGCTACCTTTACAAATGCGGCGTTCGCTCAGCAGACCAAAGAGGTTGAGGATATCGACGCTACGGATCACGCATACGGCGCTCCCTCATATTCCTGGGAGCTAGTTGAAGGCGTATGGAAATGTACGGCTACAAGAGTTTGCGCTAACGACGCAAACCATATCGAGACCGAAACAGTGAACGGCGTTGGCGCTCAGAGCCTTGCTCCTACCTGTACAACAAAGGGTAAGACGACATATACCGCTACCTTCACTAATGCAGCGTTTGCTCAGCAGACCAAAGAGGTTGAGGATATTGCAGCGCTCGAACATGACTATGTTCCCGTTGTTACTGCTCCTACCTGCACAGAACAGGGTTATACAACCTACACCTGCTCAAGAGGTGACGATAGTTATATTAATGATTACGTTCCCGCAAAGGGTCATACCGGCGGAGCTGCCGTTCACGAAAACGAAACCGCAACGTCATATGACGAGGTAGTTTACTGTACGTCTTGTCATACCGAGCTTAGCAGAAAAACCGTAAGCAAGGCTGCTCCCTCCGTTCCCGAGGGTACGACTCCGAGCGAGACCGAGGCAAACAACGCTAAGGAAAACAAGTCGTTAATTACAATTAATGCAAGCAAAATCGCTACCTTCCAGAGCAAGAAGAATAAGACTCTTACCCTTAAGTTCTCAACCGTTAAGGGCGCAACGAACTACAGAGTAAGATATGCAAAGGCAGGCGGTAAGTGGACATACGCATGGACCGGCGGCAAGGGCGAATACGTAATAAGAAACCTTAAGAATAAAGGTCTCTATCAGTTCCAGATTGCCGTATACGTTTACAAGAACGGCGTATGGCAGAGAAGCAAGTATTCAAATATGAATTACCGTTACTTCACTAAGCTCTCAAAGGTTAAGGCTAAGGCTGCAAAGAAGAGCATTAAGGTTAACTGGGCTGTTGACAAAAAGGCTTCGGGCTATGATATTGCATATGCAACCTCAAAGAAAGGCGCCAAGAAGGTTAAAACCGTTAAGGGCGCAAAGAAAAAGGCGTATACAATTAAGAAGCTTAAGAAGAACAAGACCTACTATGTATTTGCACGTCCCTACAAAATGAAGGGCGGCAAGAAATACACGGGTCAGTGGAGCACAGCCAAGAAAATCAAAGTTAAATAAAAATTCAGGGAGAGCTTTGGCTCTCCCTCTTTGATTTATTATTGAAATTATCCGGCTGATGGTTTATAATATTTTTAACATATATTAAGGAGAAATAAAATGTTTGACGCTCTTAAGGTAAAAAACGACTGTGTTAAATGGATTCGTGATTTCTTTGAAAAAAACGGAAAGGACTGCAACGCCGTTGTCGGTATCTCGGGCGGTAAGGACAGCTCGATTGTAGCCGCGCTGTGCGTTGAGGCTCTCGGAAAAGAAAGAGTTATCGGTGTTTTAATGCCAAACGGTGAACAAAGCGATATTGATATGGCAAAGCTTCTTGTTAATCACCTCGGCATTAAGCATTATATTATTAATATCAAGGACGCCTTTGACGGAGTAGTCGGCGCGATGCCCTTTGAGCTTTCCGAACAGAGCCGTATTAACCTTGCTCCGCGAATCCGTATGTCGGTTTTATACGCCGTATCCCAAAGTAATAACGGACGTGTTGCAAATACCTGTAACCTCTCCGAGGACTGGGTGGGCTACTCAACAAGATACGGCGACTCCGTAGGTGATTTCAGTCCGTGTTCGTTTATTACCGTTGCCGAAATGAAGCAAATCGGCGCGCTTCTCGGACTCCCCGACTGTCTTATTAACAAGGTACCCTCCGACGGACTGAGCGGTAAGAGCGACGAGGATAACCTCGGTTTTACATATGCCGAGCTTGATAAATATATAAGAACGGGCGAAATTGAGGACGCCGCTAAAAAGGAAAGAATTGATTATCTTCATAAGCTTAATCAGTTCAAGCTTGAGCTTATGCCTGCTTTCAAACCCGAAATATAACCCCGAAAACGGGGTTTTTATTTTTCTGTACCGATTTTCGGACATAGAATTTTTGTTCTATTTACTTATTGCCTTTTTCGGGTTATGGTATTAACAGAAATCTTACGGAGGTGGAGAAATGATGGACGAAGCGCGGCTTAAAACAATTGACTTAACCGACGGTACCTCACCGGAGGAGGACGTGCTCTGGGCGCTCAATTTCCTTCTTAACCTTCCTGCCGATGACGATATGCCCCTTGTTATCGAGGATAATAAAAATAATTAATTTTAGTATTGTTATACTTGCACTATTCTGTTATAATGTTTTGTATAATGTAATATAACAAGGAGTAATTTTATGGAAAATACGGGCAATTTTACGGTTGACTTTATAAACGATAATATCGACGGAACTACAACCGTTTACTACGATTTTAACTGGGTTAAAAACACGTCCGAAGAATATAACCATAAGCTCGCAAAAATGGTAAGCCAGTTTGCAATGCTCGGTTACGACAAGGGCTTTGAGGACGAAACCAAATCCACGGGCTACGATTATACAAAACCGAATCTTAAAATCGCTCTTGAGAACTGCGGCTTTAAAAATATTGAGATTAACGCAACCGCAACAAGGGACGAGGTAAACTACTTTATAGCTCAGCGTCCTACCGAGGTTGAGGGTAAAAAATACAACCTTGTTTTTGCCGCGTTTATAGGCTCTTATACAAAACAGTGGTATTCTAATTTTGACCCGTTCGGAACCGAAAGAATAACAAACGACGGTTACGGTTATGCGGGCTTTGAGGAAAAGGGCAAGGTTCATCTCGGCTTCGCCGACGCAAGAGAATACGTTTACGATAAGCTCATTAAGTATATAAAAAGAAATCCCGATGACGGCGAGCTTAAGCTCCTTTTAACGGGTCATTCCCGAGGCGCCGCCGTTGCAAATCTTCTTGCGGCAAAGCTTATTGTTCAGGGTAAGCTCGGCGATATTGAAATAGATAAGGATAATATTTTTACCTATTGCTACGCTACTCCGAACGGCGTTATTCTTTCCGAAGAGGAAAAAAACAATCCCGACTTTAAACGAATTTTCAGTATCGTAAATCCCGAGGATTTCGTAACCGAGGTTCTTCCCGAGGCATGGGGCTTCGGAAAATACGGTACGGTTTATACTCTTCCGAGTAAATCCAATAACAAGATTTTAAGCTTTGAAGCCTACGAAAAGGTTATGCAGGATTACTACAAGCGTTTTAAGCTCGGTAAGGAGTACCACCCGTTTAAAAAGGGTACCGACGCCGTAGATAAGATTTCGGAAATATTCGCCATGGGTATGGAAAACCTCGAAAGCTATTATACTAAGGAAATGAAGGAGCTTTTTGATGATAAAACTCCGTTTGATTACTTTATGACTACGCTTTGTCCCTACGTTGCCTGCGGAACAAGCGACGAGGATATCGCCGCTAAAAACGAATGTGCAAAGCTGCTGCTTCTCAGCGCATACGATTTTGTAGGTACCGACGCAGCATACAGGAATATCTCCCGCTTCTTTGTACAAAAGGAGGGCTTCGGCGGAATTACCAATAACCGCGTATCCTCAACCTATTTCAGCGACAGCCACCGACCCGAAACCTACTGCGCATATATGATGGCGGTATCAAAGGAGGCTTTCCTTAACGAACCCGAGCCGGAGGATACTCAAACCGAAGAAACAAGCGAATAATAAAAAATAAAATACCAAAAAGAATCTGACTTGCAAATGCAAGTCAGATTCTTTTTTAGGATAATTCACTCCGTTTGCTGCAAGCTTCTGAGAAACGGTCTCGAAATTTGCCTTCGGCTTTAGTCTGTGTCAAGTTTCTACGCATCAGTCCCCCGGACTGTTGCTCCCAAATCAAAGATTTGGAGAAACGGTCTCGAAATTTGCCTTCGGCAAATTTCTCACTCCCATTCCACCGTGCCCGGGGGCTTCGAGGTTATGTCGTAAACTACGCGGTTGATATTTTTAACCTCGTTTGTTATACGGTTTGAAACCTTTGCAAGAATATCGTAGGGTATTCTCGCCCAGTCGGCAGTCATGAAATCGTCGGTTGTAACCGCCCTTATTGCCACAAGGTTCTCATACGTCCTGTGGTCACCCATAACGCCTACGGTATTAACTCCGGGAAGAACGCAGAAAAACTGCGCAAGCTCCCTTTCATAGCCGTTTTTAGCCATTTCGTCGCGGAGAACTGCGTCCGCCTCCTGCAAAAGCTTTACCTTTTCGGCTGTAATTTCACCGATTATTCTTACGCCGAGTCCCGGTCCCGGGAAGGGCTGGCGCCATACGAGCTCACGCGGTATTCCGAGCCTTTCGCCCACTCTTCTTACCTCGTCCTTAAATAAATCCGCAAGCGGCTCGATAATTCCTAAAAATTCAACGTCCTCGGGCGTTTTTACTCGGTTATGGTGTGTTTTGATAACGTCCGCGTCACCCTTGCCCGACTCAATACAATCGGGATAAATAGTACCCTGAGCAAAGTAGCCCTTGTCGTTTTGCTTTCTGATTTCGTCCCAGAAAACGTTAAAGAACTCGGTTCCGATAATTCTTCTTTTTTCCTCGGGGTCCGTCACTCCCTTAAGCGCTTTAAGGAATTGTTCCTGACAATTAACGCGGATAAAATTCATATCAAAGAGCGTTGTAAAGGTTTTTTCAACAAAGTCGCCCTCGTCTTTTCTCATTAGTCCCTGGTCAACAAAAACGCAGGTGAGCTGTTTTCCGACTGCTCTTGAAAGCAGTCCCGCGGCTACCGAGGAATCAACTCCTCCCGAAAGACCTAAAATAACGTTTTTGTCGCCGATTTGCGCTTTCAGTTTTTCAACCGTATCGTCAATAAAGCTGTCCATAACCCATTCGCCCTTACAATGACAAATCTCGTAAAGGAAGTTATAAAGCACCCTGTCGCCGTATTCGCTGTGGGTAACCTCGGGATGGAACTGAACGGCATAAATATCCTTTTTTGTATTTTCCATAGCCGCAACGGGACAATCAAAGGTAGTTCCGATAATATCATAACCCTCGGGTGGGGTTGCAATATAGTCCGTGTGGCTCATCCATACAACCGATTTTTCGGGAACGTTTTTAAAAAGCTTCGATTCCTTCGCGGTAAATTCAATTTTTCCGTATTCCGAAACGGGAGCGGTTTTAACCTCGCCGCCCGCCATATACGAAATCAGCTGACACCCGTAACAAATACCGAGTATCGGTATTCCGAGCGATAAAATATCCGCCGTATAATGAGGAGAGGACATATCAAAAACCGAGTTTGGTCCGCCCGTAAAAATAATTCCCCTGTATCCTCTTTTTTTAATCTCTTCAAGCGGCGCGGTATATGGCAGGATTTCCGCATAAACCCTGTGGTCGCGCACTCTTCGTGCAATAAGCTGGTTATATTGGCCGCCAAAGTCAAGAACTAATATTTTCTCCATTGCCTAATCCTCCGTAATGAAAATATTATACACATTTTATAAGGATAATTCAATACATTTTTATTGACAAGAAATATACTTTGGTATTATAATATTTTCTTGTAAAATTAAAATCATAATAAATAAGGAGGACATTATTATGAGCATTAAAATTGGTATTTTAGGCTACGGAAATCTCGGAAGAGGCGTTGAAGCGGCGGTTAAAATGAACGACGATATTACTCTTTCTGCCGTTTATACAAGAAGAAATCCCGCAGACCTTAAAATAAACACCGAGGGAGTTGCGGTTAAAAGCGTAAGCGAACTTGAAAAGGGTAACGAGGATATTGACGTTCTTGTTATTTGCGGCGGCTCAGCAACCGACCTTCCCGAAATGACTCCGAAATTTGCGGCACTTTACAATGTTATTGATTCCTTTGACACCCACGCAAATATCCCGGTTCACTTTGCAAATGTTGATAAAGCAGCCAAGGCGGCGGGAAAAATCGGTATTATCTCAAGCGGCTGGGACCCGGGTATGTTCTCGGTTAACCGTCTTTATTCACTATCTGTTCTCCCCAACGGCGAGGCGTATACCTTCTGGGGCAAGGGCGTAAGCCAGGGCCACTCCGACGCGGTAAGAAGAATTGACGGCGTTATTGATTGCAGACAGTATACAATCCCCGTTCCCGCAGCTCTCGATAAGGTAAGAGCCGGCGAAAACCCCGAGCTTACAACAAGGGAAAAGCATACAAGAGAGTGCTTCGTTGTTGCCGAGGAGGGCGCTGACCTTGAGAGAATCGAAAGAGAAATCAAGACACTGCCTAATTATTTTGCGGACTATGATACAACCGTACATTTCATTTCCGCCGAAGAAATGAAGCGCGACCACAGCGGGCTTCCTCACGGCGGCTCGGTAATCTATTCGGGTACAACAAGCGAGGGAACAAAGCACGTTATCGAATATTCCTTAAAGCTTGACTCAAACCCCGAATTCACGGGCTCTGTAATCGTTGCATACGCAAGAGCGGCTGCAAGACTCAATAAAGAGGGCAAGAGCGGCGCAATGACAGTATTTGACATCGCTCCCGCATATCTCAGCGCATACTCCGCAGACGAGCTGCGCGCACATTTCCTTTAATGAATAGTGAATATTGAATAGTGAATAGTTGAGGTTTCTCGCTTCGCTCGTTCAATTAAAGCATATAATTACGGGAGGGCAAAAACCCTCCCGTTTTTGTTGATTATATTTTATCATAAATAAAAACTCTTGTAAAGATAGCGGGATTTAGCAGGAACACCATAATGAGTGTGAGCGTAGCTCACCCGAAATTCGTAATTCGTCATTTGTAATTCGTAATTAAAAAAAGCGTTCCCGAAGGAACGCTTTTATTTGTATTAATTATTCGCCGAAGGTCTTTCTTGCTTCGTCCCAGCCGGCTTTAATGCTCTTTAAACCTTTTGCAATTAATTCTCTTGCATCATCGGTTGCATCGGCAGCAGCGTCCTGAAGCTTAGCAAACGTATCCTTAGCAGCAGCAATTCTTGCTTCAATCTCTTCCTTTGAGATAGCAGCGTCAGCTGTCTTTGCGTCCTTTTCAGCGATAGCAGCCTGTGCAGCAGCAAGGCGAGCAATCGGAACTCTGAACGGTGAGCAGGATACATATTCAAGACCAATCTTGTGACAGAACTCTACTGAGCTCGGGTCACCGCCGTGCTCACCGCAGATACCGCAGTGAAGCTCGGGTCTTGTAGCCTTACCCTTCTTAACAGCCATTTCCATAAGCTGGCCAACGCCTGTCTGGTCAAGCTTTGCAAACGGGTCGTTTTCAAAGATTTTAGCGTCATAGTAAGCGCCGAGAAACTTGCCTGCGTCGTCACGCGAGAAGCCGAATGTCATCTGTGTGAGGTCGTTTGTACCGAAGCAGAAGAAGTCAGCTTCCTTAGCGATCTCGTCAGCTGTGAGAGCAGCTCTCGGGATCTCGATCA
>JAFSZK010000058.1 GCA_017458975.1 Eubacterium sp.
AATAATCTTTAATTTGATTAATTATATATTCTCTTACAAGCTTTTCGTCGCCCGAGGTTCCGTTAATTAAGCACAATTCCTTAAGCATTTAATTCACCTGCTCTCTTTTTAATGTATTCGGCAATTAAATGCGCCGTGTTTTCAACGTCATTTATATCAACAATCTCAATTGGTGAGTGCATATATTTTTCGGGAATTGATATTAATGCGGTTTTTATTCCGCTTTGAGTTACGGTTATTACATCGGCATTTGTTCCCGTACCTCGTCCGCCCATAATCTCAAGCTGATAAGGAACAGAATTATCTTTAGCTGTTTTTTCAAGCGATTCACTCATATCCTTACTGAGAATAGGAGAAATACCAATCATCGGACCCTTACCGAGCTCTCCGCAATCGCTTTTTTTACAAAACGGAGTATAACCGAAGGAAACGTCTATGCATATTGCTTCATCGGGATTAACGTCATATGCGCCTGTTTTAGCGCCCCTTGTACCCAGCTCCTCCTGTGAGGAAAACAAAACGGTAATTTTGGCGTTAACGCCTTTAAGCTCTTCAAGTGCAAGCAGTATTGCGGCAATGCCGCATCTGTCGTCAAGAACGCCGGAGGATACCTGACCGTTTAACAAATAGATAAAGTTTCTTTTAAAAGTAACTCTGTCGCCAAGAGATATAACATTTTCAGCTTCGGCTTTACTCATACCGATATCAATAGCTATTTCGTCAATTTCGGGGACTTTCTTTTCATCCTCATCCTTTTGAAGATGGGGCGGAAGAGTTGATATCACTCCTCTAACCTCTTTTTTACCCCAAACTCTTACCTCGCTTGCAAGCAACATACGGCAGTCAATACCGCCGCATTTGTCAACCTTAATAAATCCGTCCTCGGTTATGGCTTTAACAATCAGACCGATTTCGTCGAGATGAGCATCAAGAAGGAAATGAATACCCTCGCCGAAGGTACATTTGACGTTATTAAAAGCGTCAATTTCGGTTTTTCCGTACTCACTTAATTTGTCTTTAAGATAAGAAGAAATACTCTCCTCGTTACCGCTTACCCCTATTTCAGATGTAAGCTCTTTTAGTAATTCAATAGTATTCATTTTATTCACCGAAGCTATTTACAAGTCTTTTAAATTCTCTTCCTCTGTATTCAAAGGTTTTAAACTGGTCAAAAGCGGGGCAAGCAGGACAAAGGGAAACAATATCTCCGCTTTGCGCTTCATTTTCAGCAACCTCAACCGCTTCTTTCAAAGTTTCAACTTTAACAATCTTTAATCCGCTTTCATTATATCCTTCAGAATTTATAACGGTATCATAAATCTTATCTGCGGTTGCTCCGTTTAATATCAGCAGCTTAACGTATTTCAGAATATAAGGCGCCATTTCACTCATATCGTTTCCTTTATCAGAACCGCCCATAATAACTATTATTTTCTCGCCGAAGGCTTTAAGTCCGCTTATTACTCTTGAGGGCGAGGTTGCGATTGAGTCGTTATAATACCGAACACCTTTATATTCCCTTACAAATTCGATTCTGTGTTCAACGCCGCCGAAGGTTTTTGCTATTTCTTTGATAGTATCAATGCTTACACTTCCCCAGACAGCGGAAATTGCAGTACAGTAATTTTCAACATTGTGTTCGCCCGGAATTACAATATCGTTTTTATCCATAATTTCGGTAACTTTTCCGTTTTCCGAAAAACAGATAATTCCTTTTTCGTTAACAAAAGCACCGTTTTTAACGGGATGTTTTATTGAAAACTCATAGTACTGTCCGCGAACATCGTAACGCATATCGTGATAAACAGTTGAGCCGATTGAATAATCGCAGTCAGCGTTAAGAACCGTTCGTTGAGACTGATTTTGATAAATAAGAATATTTCTCTTTGCATCAACGTATTCGTCAAGAGAGATATGGTGGTCAAGATGGGTGCTTTCAATATTAGTAACAACCGCAACATCGGGCTTATTAATTAAATTACCCATTGTAAGAAGCTGGAACGAGGAAAGCTCGACAACGGCAATATCGTTTTGTGTTATTGTATCGAGCTCAGGCATAAGCGCCTTGCCTATATTTCCTCCGAGGTAAACCTTGTTACCCTCTCTTTCAAGCATTTTTGCAATAAGAGTTGTAGTTGTTGTCTTACCGTTTGAGCCGGTTACTGCAATAAGCTTACAAGGACAGTATTCAAAGAAAACTTCCATTTCGGTTGTAACCTTCTGAGAGCGACTGATACATTCGCCTATCCACGAATTTTGAAACGGTAAAATACCGTGTGAACGGAATACGATATCCATTTCAGGTAAGATATCAAGATAATTATCACCGAGAGAAAATTTAACTCCGAGCTCTTCAAGCTCCTTGCAAATCTCTTGTCCGATATATTCCTTATCCCTCTTATCACAGGCATATACCTCAACCCCGTGTCTTGCAAGAAATGCAGCGCATGGAGTATTGGCTACGCCCATACCGACAAACGCAACCTTTTTATTTTTTATTGTATTAATGTATTTTTCTGCAGGTGTCATAGTTACTCCTTATTGATTATACTTTCCTTCTTTAAATGATTTAATATTAAAATCAGAAAGCTTTTTTTCAAGCTCAATCTGAAATTCAAGCTTTTCCTTGCCCTTATACTCTTCTTTTAGAGGCAACTCGCAATTCATAACATAATTTGTAATCAGCTTTTCGCAAACGCTCGGTTTATTGCCGAGAAAATATACCCTTTTACTTGACACTTCGCAAATTGCCGCGGCAAATTTCAGCTGCTCCTTACGTCCGAGGGCCGCATAATTCTTAGAAAGCGCTATTGCTTCATCGTCTGCTTTATCACAAATGAATAATACTACGCAATCACCCTTTCTTTTCAGCTTAAGAGCGGTAGCGTCATAAATAGCGCTGTCAATGTAAGCAATAATATCGTTTCTGTCGACTTCACTGATTACTGTTATATAAAAGCCTTCCTTTGCCTTAAAGCCTGCAAAGTCAAATTCAAGCTCGTTTACCTCAACCTTTTCCTCACCGTGAAAGCCGCAGCTTTTTAAATCATCGAAAACAGCCTTATAATACTCGCTTATATTCTTTTCGGGTCGCGAAGTCAGATAATAGCCGCAGTCGGATACAATATATTCTGCGTTCTCAATATACTTATCAGCCTTAGAAAAGCGGGAATAATAAATAAAAAGAAAGACTAAGGATACGACTATCATAAGCTGGGCGATATAATTAAACACAAGCGAACTACCGAGTGACTTTTGAATATATGGCTCCGCTCCTATAAATGCAAGAATATAAACAGCAGTAATAATTAAAACAGAATTGAGAATTATTTTTACTCTTTTTTGTTTTTTTCTGAAATTATGCATTAATCATTTCCTCAAATTCTTCTTCACCGATTACAGGAATACCGAGAGCGTTAGCCTTATCAAGCTTTGAGCCCGAGGACTCGCCCGAAAGCACATACGAGGTCTTTTTTGATACGCTTGATGAGGTTTTCCCTCCGAAGCTTTCAATTATTTTTGACGCCTCGCTTCGCTTATAATTTTCAAGCGTTCCGGTTAAAACAAAGGTCATACCCTCAAAACGGTTATCCGTAATAATCGTTTTGGATTCGGTATTAACGCCTAGCGCTTTAAGCTCGTCTATAAGCTCCCTTGCGCCTTCGGTATTAAAAAAATCAACAACGGACTCTGCCATAATCTGCCCAAAGCCTTCAATTTCAAGGATATCTTCCGTGTTGGCTTTCATAACAGCGTCAATAGTTTTAAAATGGTCGCTTAAAAGCTTTGCGGCTTTTGCTCCTATATGACGTATACCGAGTGCGAAAATTAGTTTGCCGAGGTCATTATCCTTAGATTTTTCTACGCTTGAAATTATATTGTTTGCGCTTGTTTCCTTAAAGCCGTCAAGTGCGGCGATTTTATCTTTATCAAGATGGAAAATATCACTAATTTTATTAATGAACCCGTTATCAACAAAGGTTTCGATTATTGAAGGACCGAGTCCCTCAATATCCATTGCATCACGGGAGCAAAAATGTATTAAGTTTCTGAGGAGCTGAGCGGGACATTCGGGATTGTTACACCTAATTGCCGCTTCGCCTTCCTCCCTTACAACGGCTTCGCCGCAGGAGGGACATACGCTCGGAAATACATAGTTACCGTTACTGTTTTTTTCATTAACGCAAAGCACCTCGGGAATAATATCTCCCGCTTTTCTTACGGTAACCGTATCTCCGATATTAACGCCTTTATCGTTAATAAAATCCTGATTATGAAGCGTAGCTCTTGAAACTGTGGTTCCCGCAAGATGTACGGGCTCAAGCACAGCGGTAGGAGTTAAAACGCCTGTCCTGCCGACAGCAATCTCAATATCAATAAGCTTCGTTTGCTTTTCCTCCGGAGGATATTTAAAAGCAACTGCCCATTTAGGAAATTTTGAAGTAGAGCCGAGCGCCTCGCGTTCTTCAAAATCATCAACCTTGATAACGGCGCCATCAATATCAAATTCAAGCTCTCCGCGAGTCTCTCCGATATCTTCAACTTTTTTAAACGCTTCGTCAATTGAGCTTACCTTTTCATAAAACGGAATAACGTTAAAGCCGAGCTCTTTCAGAAAATCGAGGCTTTGTTTATGAGAAGTAAGCTCATAACCCTCAATCTGCTGAACGTTAAAAACAAATATATCAAGACCTCTTGTTGCAGTAATTGAGCTGTCCTTTTGTCTAAGTGAGCCTGCGGCGGCATTACGCGGATTTTTAAAAGGCTTTTCACCGAGAGTAAGCTGGCGGTCGACAACTCTCTCAAAGCTCTTTTTAGGCATATATACCTCGCCTCTTACCTCAATAAAAGGAAGCGTCTTATTAAGCTTAAGAGGTATGCTTCTTATAACTCTTAAATTTCCGCTTACATCCTCACCCGTATCACCGTCGCCCCTTGTAGAGCCTCTTGAGAAAACGCCGTTAACATATTCAAGAGATACCGACAGTCCGTCAATCTTAGGTTCGACTACGTAATTAACTTTATCATGAACCTCTTTAACCCTTCTGTCAAAGTCAAAAATTTCTTCTTTTGAAAACGCGTCCTGAAGAGATTCCATTCTTACGGTATGCTCAACCGCTTCAAAAGAATTATCGGCTTTTCCGCCAACTCTCTTAGTCGGAGAATTAATATCGTCAAATTCGGGATATTGCTCTTCAAGAGCTTTTAAATCCCTCATCATCATATCGTATTCAAAATCTTCAATTTCAGGAGCGTCATCATTATAATATCTGTCCGAGTGATATCTTAGTTTTGCTCTTAAATCATCAATTTTTTTCTTTATATCCTGCATAATCTCACCTTTATATATAGTTAAATTTATTATAACACTATATTTATATATAATCAATATAAAATAAAGAAGGATTTTCATCCTTCTTTAATAATTCTATTTCGTTTTAATAGCAATAGGAGCGGTAATGTTTCCGAAAATAATTGAGCCGTTATCCGTTCTTGCAAGCTCAACCTTGTAATAATAGGTTTTACCCCTTGTAACATAGGGGTCAAAATAGCGGGCAAGATTAGATTTTTTATTAACCGTAACCGCTTTGATGAATTTATAATTACCGTATTTCGTAGTGCTCCTGTAAATTCTGTAATGTGTTGCTTTTTTAACGGGTTTTATATCAATATAGTTCTTTTTTCCTGAGCTCGTGTACGAATAAGATATATTACTGCCAAGAAGATTTGCGGCATGACCGTTAATTATAATCTTTCCTCCTGCGTTTGAAGACATATTATTAGAGTAATAAACGCTTACGCTTGAAGAGGAATCAACATTTGTTCCGTATCCCCGGGAGGAATTAAACTTATTTGAATTAATCTTAATGTATTTTGAGCCGTAAGCACAAACAAAAGCGTTATAAAACTTACCCTTAACGCTGTTTTTATTAAGCGAAATCTTAGGAGAGCGTCGTAAAGTTATTCCGTTTTTGTACTTAGCGGATTTAACCGAGGAGGTAATGGTGTTTGAGGATATTAACGATTCACGTACGTCGTTAAAAACAATGCCCTCACAACCGGGAGTCAGAGTATTAATACTGTTTTTCATTACCTTAATACCGTAAACGATATAATTATTCTGTTTAAAACCGTATCTGTCGGCAAGGCTTTTAGTTATAGTACCGCCATTTACAAGAATGCCCGACGCGTTCTTTCTTTCGGTTGAATTTCTTACGATAATTGAATTACCTGAAATAACGGACTTACAGTCGTGATTTTTATACTTAGCCTTTGATTTATTATACGGCATATTATACCTTGAAACAAGCTTATCACTCGGATAGTGCTCAAAAATAATACCGAGCGACGCCTTATTGATTGTGTTACCGATTATTTTTGAATTGTAATAATTAAAGGCGCAGATTGCATTATCTTTAATGTTGGTAAAGCGATTGTTAATTATATTAATATTATCAAAGAAGCTTCCGATAACACAGGAGCGAGTTCCGACTCCCGAATAAACGCTGCTGAAAGCACAGTTCATAACCGTAATATTCTTACAAGGCGTATCGTCATATTTTGAATAAGACGGAAAATGCGACGAGGAGTGCATTAAATCAATCTGAATTGCCTGTCCGTCACCGCTGTTAGTTCTCTTGTAGCCGGAAAACTTACATGAATCAATTACAAAGTTTTCAGAAGCCGCTATCTCCAAATGGTGAGAATTCTTATTGTTTTTAATTGTAACGTCTTTAATTGTTACATTATTACAGTGAGCAAATCGCATACCGCAGGAGGTGCCGCAGTAATTCTCATCCCATGTACCGCCTGTAACCGAAATATTGGAATAACCGCTATATCCGTAATTGGACTCCTCCGCAAGGCCGCATTTAAGCATATTGCCGTCAGAAAAATTCTTAACTAAATATGTATCCTTTTGCAAAACTAAATTAGTATTGCTGAAAATATGAAGACATCTTGAAAGCTTATAAGTACCTGAAGGAACCTCAACGGTAAGCTCCCTTCCCTGATATTCATCTTCCTTGGCAAGCTTAAGCGCTTTTTCTATATATTTACCCGCGTCTTCGTTCATTTCCTCCTGAGTAATGCTTATAACCCCTAAATCCTCGTCAGCATAAGCATAAAGAGGCGATAATGTGCAAAATAAAAGCATTACCGATAATAATACCGAAATAGTTTTTTTCACATTTTCACCTCCAAAAATTAACGATTACTAAATATTATAACAAAATTATACAGTTTGTAAAGAAAAATTTAATAATTAAATTGAAAATAAAACAGTTATAAATTATAATATAAGTATAAATAAAAGGAGAATGCTTATGAAACTTGCAGTTATAGGCGGAGGCGGAGTTCGCTCAATGTTCCTTGCAAAGTCAATTGCTCAAAGAGCAAGCGAGCTTAATATTAACGAGCTTATCTTTATGGATAACAATGAAGAAAAGCTGAATATTTACGGAAATATGGCAAAGCAAACCGCAAAAAGAATTAATCCTGATTTACATTTTGAAATTACAACTGACGCAGAATATGCTGTATCTGATGCCGATTATGTTATAACGACAATTCGCGAGGGCGGAGATTTAATGAGAGTAAAGGAAGAAAGAATTGCTCTTAATAACGGCGTTCTCGGTCAGGAAACCACAGGCGCTTCGGGCTTCTCTTTTGCTATGAGAAGCGTTTCTTCCCTTGTTGAATACTGTGAGCTGATTAAAAAGCACGCTAAAAAGAGCTGTAAGGTCTTTAATTTTACAAATCCGGCGGGGCTTGTAAGTCAGACACTCAGGGATTTAGGATATAGTTTTACATACGGTATCTGCGACGCTCCGTCAGGTATGATTCGCACCTTTGCTAAACTGTATAATGTTGATATAAATGACATTGAAGGCGAAATATACGGGCTTAATCACCTCAGTTATTTTACTTCGGTAAAAATCAACGGAAAGGAAATGCTTTACGATATAATTAATAACGATAAAGCCTATGTTGATACTGATTTAAGATACTTTGAAAAAGAGCTTTTGCTTTCAAGAAATGCAATTTTTAACGAATATCTTTACTATTTTTATTACAGAGAAAAGGCAATAAATAATATTTTGAAAGCCGATAAAACAAGAGCTGAGCTTATTTGTGAAGTCAATAAAAGTATGACTGAGGAGCTTAAAAAAGTAGATATTGAAAACGATTTTGACAAAGCTCTTGAAATATTCAACTATTGGTACGGAATCCGCGAAAGCAATTATATGGCTGAGGAAACGGGTATTAAAAGAAAGAATAAATGGAAGTTTGATATCTATGAAAAGGATGACGGCGGATATGCGGGCGTAGCTCTGAAATTTATAGAAATTGAGCAAAGCGGAAAATCGGGAACAATGATTCTCTGTACCGAAAACGACGGCGCAATCCCCTCTCTGAAATGTAGTGATATTGTAGAAATCACCTGTGACATTGTTAACGGAAAAGCAGTGCCCCATAAACTTGAAAATACTGACAAACAGTGTCTTGAGCTAATAAGGCGAGTTAAGAATTACGAAAGACTTGCGTCAAAAGCAATTATTAATAAATCAGTTTCTCTTGCCGTTGACGCATTAACGCTTCATCCCCTTGTTAACTCATATTCACTTTCAAAAACGCTTATATGCGAATTTCTTGAATTAAATAAAGAATATACAAAGGACTGGAAATAATATGTCATTTATTGCAGGAGCAGGAACAACTAATATAGATTTGATTTATAAGGGAATAGAAAAGCTTCCCGAGGTCGGCGAGGAAGTTTATTCAAAGGGATTTGAAATACAGTTAGGCGGCGGTATTCCGGCTACTCTGATAAATCTTTCAAGGCTTGGAATAAAAACAAAGCTTGCAACCGAGCTCGGAGATGATATTTTTTCCGAATTTGCAAAAGAAAAGTACCTTGAATATTCTGTAACGCCTGTAAATATGAATAAAGGCGACGAAATACCTGTTAATATTACATCGGCAATTATACTTCCTGACGACCGTAGCTTTATTTCATACGGTAAAGGCAACGTAGAGCCCGACGATGAAACAAAGGAAGCTTTTTATATGCTTGCCAAGGGCTCAAAGATAACTATTATGCAGCCATCCGGTTTTCTTGACGTATATAAAAAACTGAAAAATGACGGAACGATACTTGTTCTTGATACGGGCTGGGACGATGAAATGAGTATTGAAAAGTACGGAGATTATCTGAGCGTTGCTAATTATTATACTCCGAACAGAAAAGAAGCTATGAAAATAACAAACACAGCCACTCCGTATGAAGCGGCTGAGAAACTAAAAGATTACTTTGATAAGGTAGTTGTAAAGCTTGATAAAGACGGCTGTATCGGAATTGACAAAGAATTATTTACCGTTCCCGCTTTAAAGAACTTTAATTGTATAGATTCTACAGGCGCGGGAGACGCGTTTTTAGCCGGCTTTATCTACGGACTATATTATGACTATAAATTAAAAGACTGTATCAGATTCGGCAATATAACAGGCGGAAAGTGCGTAACAGCTCACGGAGCTTTAAGTGCTTATGTAAACGAAAATGAACTAATAGAGATATATAAAAAGGCTGTCATATGAGGGGCGTCCTTCGTAAAGAATGTCAGCCCAAAAATGGCATCTTTTACGCCATAACTTCATTAAAAATCACCATAAGGCGGCAAGCCTTATGGTGATTTTGTGCTTTGTTCTGACAAAAAATATGCTCAT
>JAFSZK010000059.1 GCA_017458975.1 Eubacterium sp.
CAAAAAGAAAACAGCACCGTGTGGTGCTGTTTCTTTTTTGTGACCCGGACGGGAATTGAACCCGTGTTACCGCCGTGAAAGGGCGGTGTCTTAACCTCTTGACCACCGGGCCGTTGGTGGCTTTAACTGGATTCGAACCAGTGACACTCCGGGTATGAACCGAATGCTCTAGCCAACTGAGCTATAAAGCCATTTTCAAGTGCAAGTGAGATTATATAATATTAAATGTAAAATGTCAAGTATTTTTTTATAATATAGATTTATAATTTAATATTAATTTTTCTTTAATTATGTTGACAAATGCCAAAAAAGTGTTATATTTTCTTTATTAGTATATTTTGCGGAAAATTTCAGTAGAATATTTCAGAGGTGATTTTGTGCTTAGACTTAATAATATTCACAAAAAATATTATACCGACGAAACAAGCGTTGAGGCGTTAAAGGGCGTTTCGATTTCCTTCAGAAAAAACGAATTTGTATCCGTTTTAGGCCCTTCGGGAGGCGGTAAAACGACCCTTCTTAACATTATCGGCGGTCTTGACCACTATACCGAGGGCGACCTCATAATTAACGGAAAAAGCACAAGAAGCTTTCTTGATTCCGATTGGGACGCTTACCGTAACCACAGAGTAGGCTTCGTTTTTCAGTCGTATAATTTAATCCCCCACCAGAACGTTCTTTCAAACGTTGAGCTTGCGCTTACCTTAACGGGCGTCAGCAAGACGGAAAGAAAGGCGAGGGCAAAAAAAGCGCTTGAGGACGTCGGACTCGGCGACCAGCTTAATAAAAAGCCAAGCGAAATGTCGGGCGGTCAGATGCAGAGAGTTGCAATCGCAAGAGCACTTGTTAACGACCCCGATATTCTTCTTGCCGACGAGCCGACGGGCGCGCTTGATACGGTTACTTCTCTTCAGGTTATGGACCTTCTTAAAGAGATAGCCAGGGACAGACTTGTAATTATGGTAACCCATAATCCCGAAATAGCCGAAAAGTATTCAAGCCGTATCGTTAACCTGCGCGACGGCGAGATTATCGGCGACAGCAATCCTTACAGCGAAGAAGACGAAATGGCTGAGCCCAAGCCCGAGGACGAAAAGGTTAAAAAGCCGTCGATGAGCTTCCTTACGGCTCTGACGCTTTCGCTCAATAACCTTATGACAAAAAAGACGAGAACGATTTTAACCGCTGTTGCAGGCTCAATCGGTATTGTCGGAATTGCGCTTATTCTTTCTCTTTCAACGGGTATTAACAATTATATTGATGATATCCAGCGCGACGCTATGGACTCCTTCCCGCTTACGGTTGACAAGCAGGCGTTTGACCTTTCCTCGCTTATGTCGAATATGCCCACCCAGAGCTCGGCTGAAAAGAAGGGCCACAAGGAGGGTATGGTTTATTCAAATACCGCAATGGTTCAGCAGGCAAGCGCAATGAGCGGAAGCATGAAACAAAACAGCGTTGAAAAATTCAAAAAATATCTTGACGCGCCGAACTCCGAGATTAAGCCGTACCTCGGCAAGAGCGGAGTTGTTTACAGCTATAACGCAGGCTTCGATATATTTGCTTACGATACCGACGGCGTTCTTCTTAATACCGACGGCACCACCTTTGTAAACGATAACGCCGCGGCAAAAATTATGATGAATAACGATTTGTTCAGCGTTGACGATATGATGGATATGGTTAACAACTCGGGCAGTATGGCTAATATGGTAAACTGCTTTATTCAGCTTTCCTCAAAGCCTGACGGAACGGGAATTTCAGATTCGGTTACCACCCAGTACGACCTTGTTTACGGCAGCTGGCCTAAGGAATATAACGAGGTTGTGCTTGCGCTTGACGCAAACGGCGAGGTTATGAGTAATTACCTCTATATGATGGGACTTCTTCCGTCTGCTCAGTATAACGATATTATGAAACGCGTTCAGGCGGGCGAAAAGGTTGTTGAAAAGGTTGAAAGCTGGAAGTACGAGGATATTTGCAAAAAGGAATTCTACTGTATTCCCGCCTGCGACCAGTATAAAAAGAACTCCAAGGGCTACTACGATTTCCTCGGCGTCAGCGAAAAGGAAATAAAAAAGCTTACCGAAAAGGGAATCAAGCTTAAGATTTCGGGAATTATTCAGATTAAGGACGACAACGTTTCAATCCCGACTATCCCCGCAATAGGCTATACCAAAGCCCTTTCCGACCATGTAATCGACTACACCTCAAAGAGCAAGGTTGTTGCCGACCAGCTTAAAAACGAAAAGCTCGACGTCCTTACGGGAAAGCGCTTTGATAAGGAGCAGGGCAGCCTGCTTGCCAAGCTCGTTCCCGCCATGGCGGCTATGATGCCCGAAAAATCCTACAAGGGCAACCTTACCAAGCTCGGCGTTGTTGACGAAGCGTCGCCGAACTCGATTGCGATTTATGCCGACTCGTTTGAGGATAAAGAAGAGATTATAAAATGTATTGATAAATACAACAAATCGGTTGACGAAGAGGATAAAATAATTTACACCGATTACGTCGGAATGATTATGTCCTCGGTTTCAAGCATTATAAAGGCGGTAAGCTATGTACTTATGGGCTTTGTAGGCGTATCCCTTGTTGTGTCGTCAATAATGATTGGAATTATTACCTATATTTCCGTTCTTGAAAGACGTAAGGAAATCGGTATTCTCCGAGCTATCGGAGCTTCAAAGAAGGATATTTCCCACGTATTCAATGCCGAAACCTTTATTATAGGTCTTGCTTCGGGACTGCTCGGAGTCGCGGCGACGGGACTTATGCTTATACCGATAAACGCAATACTGCACTACAAGCTTGAAAGCGTAATTGTAAGCGCTGCGTTCCCGACAACGGGCGCAATAATACTTGTTGTTTTAAGCGTTGTATTAACCCTTGTAGCCGGACTTATACCCGCAGGCATCGCGTCGCGCAAGGACCCCGTAGAAGCATTGAGGAGTGAATAAAATGGCTGATTTTAAAGTAATTGAAATAAAAAAATCCGTATTTGAAAATAACGACAAAGAGGCGGATAAGCTCCGCGACGAGCTTAAGAAAAACAAGACCTTTCTTCTTAATCTTATGTCCTCGCCCGGAAGCGGTAAAACCACAACCTTA
>JAFSZK010000060.1 GCA_017458975.1 Eubacterium sp.
AACGGCAGGACGAGAATTAACGTTAAGCTAAAATGTATTAAGGAATACGACTTTAATTCCGCGTCTATCGAAGTAGATGCACAGGATATAAACACTCTTTATGAAAAGCTGGAAACAATTAAAGACGGCGACTTTCTTGTGCTATCAGGCTCCGTCCCCGATAGCGTTACGCCCGATATTTATGAAGACATTATTAAAAGACTTGAAAACAGGGGCGTCAGATTTGTTGTTGATACCACGGGTGATTCGCTTCTTTCAACTCTCAGGTATAAGCCTTTTCTGATTAAGCCGAATCATCTTGAGCTTGCCGAACTGTTTGGTAAAGACTCTGTTGATAATAATCAGATTGTTGAATATGCAAAAGAGCTTAAAAGCAGGGGAGCTCTTAACGTTCTTGTTTCAATGGCTGAAAACGGAGCAATGCTTCTTGATGAATACGGAAATATTCATAAATGCAAAAACGCACAAGGTACTTTGATAAACAGCACCGGCTGCGGTGACAGTATGTTGGCGGGTTTTCTTGCAGGCTATATTGAAAAGAAGGACTATGATTTTGCTCTTAAGCTCGGCAATGCCTGCGGAAACGCAACCGCTTTCTCCGAAGGGCTTGCAAACAGATTAGCGATAGAAGATATATTAAAGAGGTAAAATATGGAAGAAAATAAGAATAAGCTTGATATTAATTCCGACGAGCTTTCTCACGATGAAAAGATTATTATCAAATATGAATTTCTAAAGGAAAAAATCTTTGAAAACTTTGATAAGGGTGCAAGAATACTGAAGATTGCAAAGATTACAACGACTGTTTTGTTCTTGCTGTTTACCTTTGCCGGAGTTTTTATAAGCCACAGAACTCATCACGAAATCCAATGGCTTCAGGCATGGGTGCTTGTAATATTCTTTGACGTTGCCGTTTTTATAATTGCCGATTATTCAAAATATCTTATTGAATCAAAGGTTATTCCTTATCTTAAGGACGACGACCAGATTGAATTCGGAGAATATGATATTTTTATAGAGGATATAGATAATCCATACGACGAAGACGAGGACGAAGAGGAGGACGAGGATTAATATGAAAAATATAATTAAGATATATAAAAGAGATTTAAAAAAGATATTTACTAACTCAATGGCAATAATTCTTGCTGTGGGTATTGCAGTATTGCCGTCCCTTTACGCGTGGTTTAATATTTATGCAAACTGGGACCCCTACGGCTCAACGGGTAATATGCAGATTGCTGTGGTTATTGAGGACGAGGGCTACAAATTCAGAGACATTGAAATTGACGTTGGTGAAAGGATTAAATCAAATCTTGAAGCTAATGATTTAATTGACTGGCAATTTGTTTCAAAGAATAAGATGTTAGAGGGAATTAAAGCCGGAGAGTACTATGCGGGTATAGAAATTCCGAAAGGCTTCTCAAAATCGCTTACAAGCATTGTTACAAACGACTTTAAACAACCGAGCATAACTTATTATGCTAATGAAAAGAAAAATGCAATAGCCACTAAGATTACCGATAAGGTAGTACAGACAATCCAGCAGGAGGTAAACGAATCCTTTGTTACAACCGTTATTAACGTTGTAAGTTCTCTGATTGACCTTGTTGCCGACGCAACAAATAACAGTAAGGATAATGTTCTTGATAATCTTGCCGGAAAAATTGAAAACGCGAGCGGCTCAATTAACAACGTCAGACAGACCGTTAAGGGCTTTGAGGATATTATGATTCTTACTCAGACTCTCGGCGATTCGATTGATTCTCAGAAGCTCGAAGGAATTATGAAGGATTCGGGAAGAATAATTAACGACGGTACCGATATGGCAAAGCTTCTTCAGACGAGCGTAAACGGAATAACGTCTTCAGTAGACAAAGCGCTCAGCAAGAGCTCGAGCGGACTCGACGAGGCGGCAGCAATTATTAAAGGAATTGATAAAAAGACAGGCGAAGCAGCTTCAAAGCCTGTTTCCGACGCAATAACAAGATTGTCAAAGTATAAAGCTAATCTTGAAAGTGTTAAAACCGTTCTTGAAACCGTAAAGTCATCCCTTTCCGTTAAAACTCCCGAAATAGATAAGCTTCTTACAAGAGTTAATAACTCTATTTCAAAAACGGATAAGATATTATCCCTTCTTACAAACGCGCAAAACGGCGCAACAAAAGCCGAGGTTAAAAAAATTACCGATGAAATGGCAACTCTTTCCGGAGAGATTGCTTCAATAAGAAAGAATTACAAGAACAATTCCCAGCCGATTATTGATAAAAATCTTGCTAATTTAGTTGATATGCTTGTCGTTACGGGCGACCTTGTCAGCGACCTTAACGGTCAGATGCCGACTCTCAAAAAGCTTGCGGGAAGCATTGACAGTACGGTGTCAAGCACGGGAGACCTTGTTTCTGCTCTTGATAAAATACTTGCCAATACTCAAAAGCAGCTCAAGAGCCTTTCTTCAAAAATAAGGGGACTCGGAGAAAGCGAAATTATAAACACACTTCAGAACGTTGCAGGTACTAATTCGGACCAACTCGGAAAATTTCTTGCGTGTCCTGTAATAGTTGAAACCGATAAGATTTACGGTATTGAAAACTACGGCTCGGCTATGGCTCCGTTTTACAGCACTCTTGCTCTATGGGTAGGCGGCGTCGTACTTGTTGCGGTAATAACAACAAAGGTTAAGAAAAAGAAGGAAATTGGAGACGTGCGGCTTTATCAAAACTATTTCGGCAGGATGCTTACCTTCCTGACCTTCTCGATACCTCAGGCGTTGATAATCTGTCTGGGAGATTTGTATTTCTTAAAGATACAGTGTTACGACGATTTTAAATTTATTTTAGCCGGGGTATTTGCCGCCTTTGTATTTACGGTATTCATATATTCGATAACTTTTGCTTTCGGAGATATCGGAAAGGCGATTGCGGTAATATGTCTTGTTATCCAGCTCGGCGGCTCGGGCGGTACCTTCCCGATAGACGTAGTTCCAAA
This sequence comes from Eubacterium sp., assembly GCA_017458975.1. Taxonomy (GTDB): domain Bacteria; phylum Bacillota; class Clostridia; order Oscillospirales; family Acutalibacteraceae; genus Eubacterium_R. Next base: position 2,989 of record JAFSZK010000060.1, read on the forward strand.
TTTCTTCCAGGTGCTTCATCCATATATGCCGTTTAAGTTTGTAATTGACGCAATGCGCGAGTGCGTATGCGGCTCATACGCAAACGACTACTGGATTGACCTACTTAAACTCAGCGCATATTTAGCAGTAGGACTCTTATTCGGCTTAGGCGTGAAATTTCTTGTTAAAAAGCCGATACGCTTCTTTGAAAAGCAGGTTGAAAAAACCGATTTGTTCGGATAAAGCAAAAGCCTCCGTTAAGGGGGCTTTTTATATGCAAAAACAGAAGCTCGTTTCTCGTCCCTAAATATTAATAACCCGCAGTACACGGATGTGTACTACGGGTTATTGGTACGCCGGAAGGGACTCGAACCCCCGACCTACTGGTTCGTAGCCAGTCACTCTATCCAGCTGAGCTACCGGCGCATAGCATTTTTTAATGCTCAAATAATATAACACATTATTATTTAAAATGCAAGATTTTTTTTAATCTATTTTATTAATTCTTGCTATTAGTTTTTTTCTCTGTTATACTATTATAAAAAAAGGGATGTGATTGTTTGAAAAAGCTTGATAAAAAACTTATGCTTGAATACGTTACTTTAATTGTAATTATTGGCATTATGCTTTTTATATCAATTAATACAAGTGAAGCCAAAAAGCTTGTGAATTATGTTTTTGTTATTCTGAATCCCTTTATTTACGGCTTTTGTATTGCTTTTATTTTAAACCTTGTTAGCAACGCTGTCGACAAGCTCTTTAAAAAGAGAGCATTAAATAAGGGCAGGGAATACGATATTAAAAAACACAGGAAGCTTTCCGTTACGGTTTCAATATTTATCTTTGCTGCCTTTGCTGCGCTTGTAATCGGACTTATTATCCCTAATCTTAAGGATACGGTTGTAAGCCTATACAAAAAAGCGCCGGATTTGTGGGAAAAGTTCCTCAATGTTCTTGACGGATTAAAGACCAAGGAGCCGAAGCTTGCAAGTGTCATTACTACCGTTGAAAAGAACCTTGACAACTATTTTGATAAGATTGTTACTTATTTTAAAAAGAACACGGGTAACATTCTTAATACCGCTCTTTCCAAGCTAAAGGACGCTTCAAATATTGTTATTAATTTCGGACTCGGATTTATTATTGCAATCTTTGTTCTTCTTAAAAAGGAAGAGGTCAAAAAGGAATTTAAGCTTATACTTAAAACCTTTCTTCCCGTCAGGGAATACAGGAGAGCTTTATACGTTATAGATTTAGCGAACAAAAAGTTCCAGATTTACTTTAAATACAATCTTATTCAGGCGCTTATAACCGGTTGCGGAACCTTCCTGTTTATGCTTGTACTGAACATGCCGAATAAAATTTCAATTTCGCTAATTGTTACGGTTACTCAGCTTATTCCCATTGTGGGCGCTATTGTAGGAACGGCAATCGGTACGCTTCTTGTATTTGCTCAGGACGGTAATCTCTTAAAAGCTATTCTTTTCCTTGCGCTTTGCGTTTTAGTTCAGCAGCTTGTAGAAAAGCTTATTAATCCTCATCTTATGGGTAAGGAGCTTGATATGCCTGGAATTATTACCTTCCTTGCAATTGTTATCGGGGGTAAGCAGTTCGGCTTAATCGGTCTTATTTGCTCCGTGCCGCTTGTTTCGACGGTATATGATTTATACAGATTTAAAATCAGACCTGCGATACTTGAAAAAAATAAGAGAAAGAAAGAATAAAACACTACACCTTGTATGAAGTGTATTAAAAAATAATTCGTCATCAAGCATAATAATTTGTGCTTGATGCGTTTTTATTAACAATATATTGTACATTTTGCCTAATTAATGTAGAATTTTCACTAATTAATGAACAATTATGAATAAATTATAAATTTTCAATATTTGGGTCTTGATTTTACTATAAAGATTTGATATAGTATACTTGAATACAAAGGGAGGTATGGATATATGAGTAAATTTTATTCACAGCCTGAATATAAATTTCATAAATATATCATAGCTCAAGACGTGTTTACAACCTCGGATCTTGACGATGATGATGAATATACAAAACCCGCCGGCGGTAACGGTGGAACTAATTCGGTAGTTGATGACAATTCCTTTGCCGGATAATTACATTTTTTAAAATTTGTTTGCTGTACTTACAAAAAGTACAGCATTTTTTATTATTATTTATATTTTTTTGTAACATTTGTAATTTTTTTATAAATTCTATTTATTTTATTATTTAAATCTGTTATAATAGGTTGCATATGTGTGAAAGGAGAGTGTCAATGAAATATTTTAAGATTTTTTTATCACTTATCCTTGTCGCATTAATGTTTTCGGGGTGCAGCTTTAAGGTATCCTCGTCCATTGACGATTTAATATCACCGCTCTCTCCGTTCGGCGATAACGCCGATATTAAAAACGCGCTTGATACTTATCTTCCGAACGGCTATTCGCTTAAAGCCCCTAATTCCGGAAAATATATTACGTCATATAATTTCTTCGATTTAGACGGAGATAAAAGTGACGAAGCGATTGCCTTTTATGAGCCGAGCGATAATCTCGGTGAGATTGACCTTGCCGTAATTAAACGCGGAGAAAAGTCATGGAAGGTTATAGATAATATTAAAGGTGAAGGTAAGGACGTTCACTGCCTTGAGTTTTCCGACCTTAACGGAAACGGTAAGTATGATATAATCGTCTGTTGGGACGTTATATCGGGCTCGACTAACCATGAGCTCTGCGTTTACCGAAGTACCGTTAAAGAGGGAGGCCTTAAGCTTAAAAAAATCGGCGAAAGCATTAATGTAAATAATTTTATTGCTGCCGATATGTACGGTGACGGTATTAACGAGCTTTTGCTTTTTGAGCTTAATAACTATTCGTCAAAGGCTGTTTTATATTCTTTAAAAAGTAATGAGTTTAAAAAGATAGGTGAAACCAAGCTTGACCACAGCGTAACCTCATACACAAAGCTTACAACCGAAAGGTCTGACGGCAAATCAAGAGTATATGCCGACGCAATTATGAGCGACGGCTCCTCAATGCTGACCGAGCTTATTTTCTGGTCAGACAGTTACTCAACGATAATATCGCCTTATTTCAGCTACTCAACCGGAAGTACTAAGGATACAAGGCGAAACGCGATGGTAAGCTGTTTTGACGTAAACGGTGATAAGAATATTGATATACCGCTTGACTATAAGATTAAGAAATTGCCAAAAGAAATCAAGGCAATAGAGTTTAAAAACTATAAACAGTATAATATGTATCACTCTGCGTTTGCGCTGTACAGCTCTAATGACGAATATCTTGTAGTCATACCCGATAATATAATTAATAAGATTACCGCTTCTTACAATAAAAAGAGTAAGGAAATGACGGTTACCGAAAAAAATACTAAAGCTACGCTGTTTTCGGTGAAGCCCGTGTTAAAGGCAACGTATGACAGCGAAAAGTATAAGGGCTACTCGGTTGCTCTTGAGGATAACGGTTACTGTTATCTGATTAAGCAGGGAAGCTCGTCAATTAAAATAAGCGATAATGATTTAAAATCTTATATAAAAACTATTAATTAGGGAGGATAATATGAAAAAAGTACTTGTTGCAGAAGATGAAGATTCCATCAGAGAGTTTATTGTAATTAATCTTACAAGAAGCGGCTATACCGTTGAACAGGCTGAAAACGGAAAGGTTGCTCTTCAGAAATTTAAAGAGGACGAACAGAGCTTTGACGTTGCTGTTCTTGATATTATGATGCCTGAGCTTGACGGACTCAGCGTATGTAAGGAGCTTCGCAAGGCTTCTTCGGACCTCGGTATTATTATGCTCAGTGCAAAGACGCAGGAGATGGATAAAGTAACGGGACTCCTTTTCGGTGCTGACGATTATGTTACCAAGCCGTTCTCTCCGAGTGAGCTTATGGCTCGTGTTGACGCAGTATACAGAAGAGTTGAAATGATGCGCGGCGTTTCAAGAAGCGATAATTCAGGCGACTCTATTAACCTCGATGAATTTGAGCTTAATCTCAGAAACAGAACTCTCACTAAATCCGGTGAGATTATTGAGCTTACTCAGGTTGAGTTCCAGATTATTGAATATTTCTTTAAAAATCCGAACGCGGCTCTTTCAAGAACCGATATTTTAAAGCAGGTTTGGGGCGAAAACTATTTCGGCGACGAAAAGATTGTTGACGTTAATATTCGCCGTCTGCGTATGAAGATTGAGGATAACCCGTCAAGTCCGACAAGACTTGTTACTATCTGGGGACTCGGATATAAGTGGATTACTGACCATCAATAAGAAGGAATTATATGTTTCAGTTTAAAAAGGAAGGCGATAAGCTTATTTCGTCTTTGAAAAACGGAACTGCTTCGGTTAATTCGATTCCTCCCTTTAAGTGGATAAAGGCTGAAGGTATTACAAGAAGATGGATTATTAATATTTTAGCCGTTATTGCGCTTGCTTTTCTTGCTGCGTTTATAATTCTTTCGGTCGGTATTAAAAACTATTATTATAATACTACCGAAAGTATTGTTAATTCGGGCGCTTCGGAAAGCGCGGTAAGCTATTTTCAGAATAATCTTAAAGCCGGTAATTCTCTTGAAGCCTCTGCGGCGGATTTCGTAAACTCTTATTCTTATAAAAACCGTACAACGCTCTGGATTATTGATAATGACGGCGACGTTATTTTATCCTCAAGCGGTTTTGCAATCGATAAACAGGAAATGCCCGATTATGACGAGGCAATGCAAAATGAAAGCAAATCGGCTAAGTTTATCGGTAAAGCAGCTAACGGTGAAAAAATGATGGCTGTATGCCGCGCGGTTACGGATACTGACGGAACCGAGGTCGGCGCAATAAGAGTTATGACGAACATTGAAAAGCTTGATATGCAAATTGCAACAATCAGGTTTTTAATTCTTATTATTCTCCTTTTGATTATGGGAATAATAGTATATTCAAACCGCTTTTTTATCCGTTCGATTATTAAGCCCGTTAAAGAGATAAATGAAGCTACTAAGCTCATAACCCAGGGCAATCTTGACGTCAGAATTGAGAAGCAGTATAACGACGAAATAGGCGATTTGTCTGACAGTATTAATACTATGGCAACCGAAATTGCGGCTGCCGATAAAATGAAAAACGATTTCATATCAACAATTTCTCACGAGCTGAGAACGCCTCTTACCTCAATTAAGGGCTGGGGCGAAACCTTAACGCTCGGTAACGAGGACAATGTTGACGAGCTTACCAAAAAGGGTTTACAGGTAATTGTAAGCGAAGCCGGAAGGCTTGAGGGCTTTGTTGAGGAGCTTCTCGACTTCTCAAGGCTTCAGAGCGGACGTATGAATTTAAGGCTTACAAAAACCGATATTTTAGCTGAGCTTGAGGAAACACTCTTTACCTTCAGGGAAAGAGCCGTAAGAGAGGGCTACGAGGTTAAATACAGCGTACCCGAAATACCCTCCGTAGCAAATGCGGACCCCAACAGGCTTAAGCAGGTGTTTATGAATATTCTTGACAATGCTCTTAAATATTCAAGACCCGGCTCAAAGATTTTTGTAAAGGCTGAATTTGTAAAAAAGGACGATAAAGATTTCGTTCAGATTGCAATTGCAGACCAGGGCTGCGGAATATCAGCCGAGGATTTGCCCCATGTTAAGGAGAAATTCTATAAGGCTAACGTCAGCGTAAGAGGTTCGGGTATCGGACTTGCCGTTACTAACGAGATTGTAAACCTCCATCACGGCTCTCTTGATATTGATTCCGTTGAAGGAAAGGGAACTCTCGTTACAATTCTTCTTCCCGTAGAAGAAATTGCAGATATGGAAAACGAACAATAGAAAGGACTTTTATGTCTAAAAAAACACATAAAACCTCCGTCGGCGGACAGGCTCTTATCGAAGGAATAATGATGAGAGGTCCGAAGGGTATGGCTACTGCCGTGCGCAAGCCCGACGGTGAGATATTAACCGAATACCACGATATAATTAACTTCGGAGAAAAGCATAAAATCCTTAAGGCTCCGCTTTTAAGAGGAATTACAGCTTTTATTGAGTCAATGATTATGGGCTATAAGGCGCTTATGTATTCCGCCGAGGTATCGGGTATGGAAGAAATTGAAAACAGCGAGATGTCGGGCTTTGAAAAATGGCTTGACGATAAGTTCGGCGATAAGCTTATGAATTTTATTATGGGTATCGCTTCATTTTTAGGCATCGCTCTCGCAATTCTTATTTTCTTCTTTTTACCGAATTTAATATTTAAGGGTATTAATACGCTTTCTCATAATGCGCTTGACGCTTTTCAGGGAACCTTTGAGGGCGTAATTAAAATAATAATCTTTGTTTGTTATATGGCTCTTGTATCTCAGATGAAGGATATAAAAAGGGTATTCAAGTATCACGGCGCTGAGCATAAAACAATATGCTGTTATGAAAGCGGTATGGAGCTTACCGTTGAAAACGTAAAGAGCTGCACGCGTTTTCACCCGAGGTGCGGTACCTCGTTTATGTTTGTAATGCTTATATTAAGTATATTTGTAATAACCTTACTCTCGCTTGTTGTTCCCGAAGAATTAAAGCACAATGTTGTTTTATGGACGATTATTAAGCTTCCTATGATTCCGATTATTATGGGACTGGGATATGAGTTTATAAAATATGCGGGACGTCACGATAATATACTTGTAACAATTCTTTCCGCACCCGGTCTGTGGATGCAGAGAATTACAACAAAAGAGCCCGAAGAGGACATTATAGAGGTTGGTATCTCAGCCTTTAAAGCAGTTATTACCGATAACCCCGAGGATGACGAAATTAAGTAATGAATTTAAAAGAAGCTTATTCATATTCGGTACGTTTTTTACAGGGCAATAATGTTGACGAAGCCGATTTTAAGGCGCTCTGCGTTTGTTGTGCTGTTGCGGGAATAAAAAACAGTGAATACTCCTTGCATATTAACGACGATATTATTCATTCTCGCCTTGCTGAAATGCTGTGGGCGCTCAGGGAAGGCGAGCCCCTGCAGTATGTAATCGGTAAATGGGATTTTTACGAAAGCGAGTTCTGTGTCGGTAAGGGAGTTTTAATTCCGAGACCCGAAACCGAGGAGCTTGTTGAGCTTGTGTATAACTACGCAAAGGAGCTTGAAAGACCCGTAATTATTGATTTATGCGCAGGAAGCGGATGTATCGGCATAAGCCTTGCAAAAAAGCTCAATTCAAGCGTATATCTTGTAGAAAAAAGCAAGGACGCTTTCGAGTATTTATGTAAAAATTCAAGGGGTGTTGAAAACGCATTTCCGATTAATGCCGATATTAACGATATGATTGATTTGCCAAAAGCTGATATTATTGTTTCCAATCCTCCGTATATTAAGTCGGGCGACCTTGACTCGCTTCAAAGTGAGGTTAAAAGAGAACCGAAAATCGCGCTTGACGGAGGTATGGACGGTCTTGATTTCTATCGGATAATAAATGATAAATGGGCTGATAAGCTCCGTGATTTCGGAAAGCTGTTTCTTGAAATCGGCAACGACCAGGGCAAAAGCATTAATGACATTCTTATAAATTTCAAAAATATTAGAGTAAAGAAAGATATTTACGGTAATGACAGAATGGTTGTTGCCGATAAAAGGTGATAAAATGGTAACGCTTATTTCACTGATAAGACAGGGCAATATTCAGCAAGCCGTTATTTTCATTCTTTCGGGTTGCTTCGTTGTATTTATCTGTTCGCCTATTCACGAGCTTTCACATGCCTTTGTTGCATATAAGCTCGGCGACAATACGGCTAAAAAAGAGGGAAGACTAACCTTTAATCCGATATCACATATCGACCCGATAGGTATGATAATGATTCTTCTTTTCGGCTTCGGTTATGCAAAGCCGGTTCCCGTTGATATGCGTAATTTTAAAAATCCGAAAAGCGGTATGGCGCTTACAGCTCTTGCAGGACCGGTATCCAATATAATTATGGCTTTTATAAGCATTTTTATTGTTTACGCTATGGGCGAGCCGAGCTCCGCCTTTCTCGGTTATGTTAAAACCTTCTTTGAATTTTCTGCAATTATCAACGTATCGCTCGGCGCGTTTAATCTTATTCCGATACCGCCGCTTGACGGTTCAAAGATTCTTGCGGGAATTCTTCCGAATAAAACCTATTATAAATATATGCAGTATGAAAGATATGCAATGATTGGACTTCTTGTTCTTCTTGCAACGGGAGTTCTTGATAAAATTCTTAACGTTGCGGTTACTGCGTTATTATTTGTTATTTCAATTATTCCGCATCTTATTTTTAGCTAAGGATATAATATGGCTGATTTAACGTATAAAATTGAGGTGTTTGAGGGTCCTATGGACTTGCTTTTACATCTCATAAGTAAGCATAAACTGAATATTAACGATATTCCTATTGTTGAGCTTGTTAATCAGTATCTTGATTACGTGCGCCAGATGGAAGAGGCTGATTTTGATATTGCGGGCGACTTTCTTGAAATGGCAGCAAGACTGATTTATATAAAAACGGTATCGCTTCTGCCGCGCCATGAGGAAGCTGAGGAGCTGAAAAAAGAGCTTACCGGCGAGCTTATAGAGTATCGCGATTGTAAGCTTATGGCTGAAAAGCTTTCGAAACAGACCGACGGCTTCGGACGTTTTGTAAGAGAACCCGAGGGCGGTTGGGTTAATTACGACTATGAGCGTTTTCATGAGGGCGACGAGCTTCTTGACGCTTACATAAACGTTGCGGGAAAGGCTATGAGAAGACTGCCGCCACCCGTCGATACCTTTAAAGCAATTGTTGCAAGAAAGTTTGTTAACGTTGCTTCTAAAGTCAGAACGGTTATGAGGAAGCTCTGGAGCGGTAAAAAGGTAAAGTTTGAAAGCCTTTTTGAAGGAGCTCAGTCAAAAAGCGACCTTGTTGCAACCTTCCTTGCGGTGCTTGAGCTTGCTAAAACAAAGCGTATTACTATTGACGGCGATATGAAAAATCCGACTGTTCAGATGGTAAACGAGGTTAATACAAATATTGATAATGAAGAGGTAGACGTCGTTGAATAAAAACGAAAACTTGATTTCGGCACTTGAAGCAATGCTTTTTGCCGCAGGCGACCCCGTCGAGGTAAGCAAGCTTGCCGAGGTGCTTGAGCTTGATATAGAAACAGTAACTAAAATGCTTGGACATTTGAGCGCAATGTATGATGAGAGAGACTCGGGTCTTATGCTCATTAAGGTTGAAAGCAAATATCAGCTTTGTACCCGTGAGCAGTACAGCGATGAGGTAAGAAAGCTTCTTGAGATTAAGAAGAATACTCCGCTTTCAAACGCTGCGTTTGAAGTTCTTGCAATTATTGCTTATAATAAAACGGTAACGCGTTCTTTTATTGAACAGGTCAGGGGAGTTGATTGCTCCGGCTCGATTTCTTCGCTTGTTCAAAAGGGATTAATTGAAGAAAAGGGAAGACTTGACTTGCCCGGAAGACCGCTTATTTACGGCACTACCGACAGATTTTTGAGGTGCTTCTCGCTTAATTCACTTGAGGATTTACCCGACCTGCCGAAAACCGAGGAGATTGAAAACCTCGGTAAGGACGACTCTCAGACATCGCTGTTTGACGAGGAAAAGCAGGACGAAAAGAACGCAATATTAGAAGAAAAATCGGAAGGGGATGAATAAAACAAGTGAAAGTATTTTTAATAATTCTTGCTGTTCTTTTTATTCTTATCACTCTTTTGATGTTGCTTTCAGCCGAGTTTACGATAATTTTCGATAACGGCTGGACTACAAAGGTCAGAGTTCTGTTTTTTGAATTTGACATTAAGCTTTCAAAGCTCCTTTCCTTTATTCTTATGCCCGAAAAGGCGGCTGAGGACGCTAAAGAGAATCAAAAGGAAAAGAAAAAGACCAAGGAAGAAACAAAGGCGCAAACCGAAGCTGAAAAGACCGAAGAAGAAACTATTGTTGAAGAAGAGCAAAAGGAAGAAATCACTGAAGAAAATAAAGAAGAAGCTAAGGTGCCGGCGGTTGAAGATAAGCCGAAAAAGCCAAACTTTATTCAAAAGCTTTATAACGACGAGGGTATTGTCGGAATACTCCTTTTAATTTCAAATTTACTTCAGACTGTAAATTCAGCCGTAACAACTTTAATTAAAGGTTTGCATATTTACTCATTATATGTTAAAATGATTATCGGAGGCGGCGACCCCGCCGATATCGGAGAAAAATACGGAGCGATTTGCTCGTGGTACTATCCGATGAAGGGCATAATCCTTAACCAGATGAAGGTTGACGAATATGACGATTATATTCAGGCTGACTTTATTTCGCCGAGGAGCGAATACGAGCTTCAGTTTATCGGTTCAATAAGCGTCGGTCTTCTTGTAAAGGTTCTGCTTAAAGCGGGAAAAGTATTTGTAGTTAATTTGATTAAAAATAAATAATTAAGGAGAGGTATAAAAATGAAAGAAACTCCGGTTAACAAAATTATGGAAAGCACCCTTGAAAGAATGAAGGAAATGGTTGACGTATCAACTATTATCGGCGAACCTATGGTAACGGGCGACACAACACTTATTCCCGTATCAAAGGTTACTTACGGCTTTACCTCGGGCGGTACGGACCTTCCGTCGAAGCAGAATGCCGAGCTCTTCGGAGGCGGCGGTGGCGGCGGCGTTTCAATCCAGCCCGTTGCTTTCATCGTAATTCAGGACGGCAAGTGCAGATTAATGCAGATTAACAACTACACCTCATCTGCTGACCGCGCAATCGCGATGATTCCCGAGCTTGTTGATAAGCTTACCGAGCTTATTTCTTCAAAGGGCGAAGAGTCCGAAGCTACAGAAGCCGAATAATAATATAATTTTAAATCACCTGCATACTATTAATTAGAATGTGCAGGTGATTATTATGTTTAAAAGGTTTTTTATTTTGTTTTTAGCGGTTCTGTTACTCCCGAGTTATAATGTAAAAGCCTCCTACATAAGCGCAAAGGCGTACGCAGTTATTGATTCTGCAAACAGAACTTTGCTTGATAAGAAAAACATTAATAAAAAAATGCCAATGGCGTCAACTACTAAAATAATGACCTGTCTTATAGCGTGTGAAAGCAAAAGGCTTAATGAAACCGTAACAATAACGCCGTTAATGCTTGATAAAACCGAGGGAACGCTGATTAATCTTAAAACAGGAAACAGGATAACTCTTTATGATTTAGTCGTCGGTGCAATGCTCGCCTCGGGTAATGATGCAGCTAACTCTATTGCAGTTTACCTATCGGGAAATATTAACGACTTTTGCGATAAAATGAATATGCGGGCAAAAGAAATCGGTATGTATAATACTCATTTTTCAACGCCCTCGGGACTTGACGAAGGCTCTCATTATTCAACCGCTTATGATATGGCGCTTCTCGGAGCCGAGGCATGCAGAAACGATGTATTAATGAGCATTTCAAAGAAGAAAAGTGCGCTTATAACTATTGACTATACCGCCTATAATGTATATAATCACAATAAGCTTCTTAAAAGCGATTCAAATTTTATCGGTCTTAAAACAGGCTATACAAGTAAGGCGGGAAGATGTCTTGTAAGCGTATATAACTACAGAGGAAGTAAAATTATCTGCGTTACGTTAAACGCTCAAAACGACTGGAATGACCATAAGGAGCTTATTAAAAAAGCAAAGCTTAATTATAAAACCTATCAGTCAAACGAAAAATGCACTTTAAGAACGCTTGAGGACGGTAATAAATACCTTGATTGCTCATATTGCTTTACCGTTTCCGCCTTAAAGACAGTTTGGGTTAAGATATATTATTATCCTATTGTATATCCGCCCGTAAGAAGGGGCGAAGTTATCGGATACGTTGAAATATATTCGTCTGACGAATTGATTAATAAAGTTGATTTGATATCACAGGAGAATTTAAATGGCTAATAAAAACGAAGTACGGCTTCAAAAATTTATGGCTGAGCACGGAGTTGCCTCACGAAGAAAAAGCGAAGAGCTTATAGCCGCGGGAAAGGTTAAGGTGAATGGTCATATTGCGCAAAGAGGGGAGAAGATTAATCCGTATAAGGACCTTGTTACCGTAAGGGGAGAAAAGATAACCCATATTAAAAAGCGTAAAATGATTTATATTATGCTCCATAAGCCTCGCGGATATGTTACCACAGTAAGCGACGAGAGGGGAAGAAAGACCGTAATGGACTTGATTCCCGATATTAAAGAGAGAGTATATCCCGTCGGCCGCCTTGATAAGGACAGCGAGGGACTGCTTCTTCTTACTAATGACGGCGTTTTTACTAACTGTATGACTCATCCGTCCCATGAGTACGCAAAGGTATACCGCGTAACGGTTAGACCTGCGGTAAATGATGTTGTTTTAAATAATTTAAGAAGCGGTATTGAGCTTGACGGCAAAAAGACTGCTCCCGCGGAGGTTACGGTTTTGTCCGAGGAGGAAAACCGCGTTGTTCTTGAATTTATTTTAAGAGAGGGCAGAAACCGAGAAATAAGAAGAATGTGCGAAAGTCAGGGGCTTGAGGTTGCAAGACTTAAAAGAACTGCAATAGGCTCTCTTAAGCTTGGTATGCTTGCCCAGGGCAAGTACCGTGAGCTGAGTGAGCAGGAGGTTAAAAAGCTTTTGCGCTCCGCAGGACACAAAGATTAGTTTTACTCCTTTACAATGATTATAATTTATGATAAAATAAATATATAATTTTTTAAAGGATATGAGAATATGTTAATGAGATATAAAAACAAAGCGTGGTAGGGTATAACCGTTACTGCGCCTTTTTATATCATTAATACATTAAAAGGAGTTAATTATGAAAAAGACATTATCTTTAATTTTATCATTAATGATGATAATAACTACTGTTTGTACCGTGCCTTTTACGGCAAACGCTGATGGCGATGACCCCCAGCCTCCGGCAACTATAGACAGCGTAAGCGTAAATCCTTCCTCTGTTACGCTCAGTCAGAGGTCGGGATATCAGTTTAATGCCAGCGTGGAAGGTACCGAGCCTGATAAGAGTGTTACCTGGTCTGTTGAAGGTGCTCAAAGCGCGTCAACAACTATTTCGGATACAGGTTTTCTTAACGTCGACAGCGAAGAAACAGCCGATACTTTTACCGTTAAAGCTACTGCGGTTATGGATAATACTAAATACGCAACTGCTACGGTAACGGTTACGGCGCTTGACAGGGTTAACAGCGTTTCAATCAACTTCAGCGAAAAGGATATTAATCTTTCAACCCAGTATACAGAAGGCGATGTAACAAACAGAATCAAAAAGAATGTTACAACCTCTGATAATGTAACTCTTGACGATTCAAACAGCGAATTATACTATTTAATTAACACTACGCCCCACGGTACCGGCGACGGCTCTGCAAGTGTATCTAAAGACAAAAATTACTATATTTGTACTTGTTTAGAGCTTGTTAGCGGATATGAGTGGATTTCCTCTTTAAAGAGCGTTAAAGATGAATGGATAGGCGTTAATACCGTTGACGGCTTCAGTATTATTTCTAACGGTGTTAACAGAACCGACGCATACGTAAAGTACAATTCATACTGGAACAGTCTCTTTGTTCTTTTACCCGTTGAAACCGTTATCTGGGCTGCAGAGCCGGCAGTTAAGGTTGTACGCGACGACTTTACCGTTCACTATTCTGCTATTAACGGAAACAATATAACAAGCGCATTAAAAGACGCCTTTAATTACATCAGAGAGCATAGCGCGAATAATAAGAAATTTACCGTTAACGTTCCTGCCGGTAATTATAACGTTGAAACCTCTCTTATGCTTCCGAGTAATACTACTGTTAATCTTAAGGGAGTAAAGCTTACTACAATTAAAACCAATATTTTTTATTCCGATGGCAATTATTACGGCTATAACGGACTTCACGATTTAACCGTAAATGACGGTGAGCTTACTTATCCCAGCGGAAGTACTAACGAGGCTTGTCTTGTTCGTATATGTCACTCTAAGAACGTCAGATTTAACAGAACCAAATTCTCAAATAACTATATGTCCCACCACGTTGAGGTTGCAGGTTCTTATAATACTGTTTTTGATTCCTGCGTTTTTGAGGGTCAGACTGCCGATATTAAAAAAGGCTCTGCCGAAGCGCTGCAGATTGATATTCTCGACAAGGGTGAACACTTTAAGGGAATGGGTGAAGATAAGTATTATGACGGTACAATGAATAACTATTTTACAGTTTCTAACTGTACCTTTAATAACGTTGTTCGCGGTGTAGGTACTCATTCTTCCTTCCAGGGAAAATATCAGTCAAATATTAAAATTGTAAATAATACGTTTACTAATATCAGAGCAACCGCAATTACTTGCTTTAACTTTATTAATACAACCGTAACGGGTAATAAAATTTCAAAATGCGGTCAGGGTATCCTGTTCTATATGATGCAAAACGATAAGAGTATCGACCTCACAGTTACCTCTCATAAGGGCGCAATTAATAAGAATTGTAATTCGGTTATTGCCAATAACAATATAAGCGTTATTAAAACTAAAGATTTTGACGACCCGTCGCCGATTTATGTATTCGGTAATACAGTAAACTCAAGTAAGTCAAAGAAGGTTGCAGCAGGTAACTATCTTGTAGGTAATATCAAGGTACAGAATAATACCGTTTCAACTCCTTATTACGGAATAAGACTTTTTGATACGATTAATTCCGTAGTTTCGGGTAATACGGTTAATACAACTGACTCAAAGAATCAGCGTCAGGGTATCATTATTAACGATAAATGTAATAAGGTTACCGTAAGCTCAAATAAGATTAATAAGTTCAAACAGGGTATAAGTATTGAAGACAGCTCTAACTGCGTTGTTCAGTCAAATACCGTTACGTCACCGAGCGAACACGGAGTTATGCTTAAATCCTCAAACGGAACTTATGTCAGAAGTAATACCGTGAATAAGCCCGGTAAAACAGGCGTTACCTCCTCAGGTTCTAAGAATTCTCATATTATTTCAAATAAGGTTGTATCTCCCGGTTCTCACGGCTTCAGCTTTATTTACAAAGCAAACGACGCCGAGCTTACGGGCAATACGGCTACGTCGGTAGGCGGAAACGGATTATATGTAAATGACGATTCTTATATCTCCTCTGTTAAATCTAATTATCTCAGCGGAGCGGTAAAGCACGGTATCTGTCTTTTCGGTAAATCGGGTACTGTATCGGGCAACACCTTTGCCTCCAATAAGGGCTGGGGCTTCTATATTGCTCCCGGTGCAAATGCTTCGGCGGTTTATCCGAATACCTACTCTTCAAATAAAAAGGGCAAGGGCTATGCCGAAGGCTCAAAGTATAAATTTGCTAATCTTAAAAAGACAAGCGTTAAGCTTTCGTCAAAGAAAAAGAGCGTTACCGTTAAATGGAAAAAGGTTGACGGCGCTACAAAGTACAATGTTTACCGTTCAACCTCAAAGAACAGCGGATATAAAAAGGTGAAAACCGTTAAAGGTACAAGCTTTACCAATAAAAAGTTAAAAAAGGGTAAGGTATATTATTTTAAGGTTGTTGCAATTAAGTCAAAGAAGGGTATTACCCAGTATTCGGCTGATTCAGCAGTTAAATCAATTAAATGTAAATAGGAGTTAATTATGCCTTTTATTGAAGTTAAAACAAATTCTGATTCTGTAAATGATAATAAAGAAGCTTTAAAAGCTGCACTCGGTGAGGCTATTACTGCAATTCCCGGAAAAAGCGAAGGCTGGCTTATGGTTAATATCAATGAGCCAAGCGCGATGTATTTTAAGGGAAGCGACGAAGCTTGCGCAATGTTTGATATATCAATCTTCGGCGCGGCGTCTGATAGTGCATATGATGATTTAACCGCAAGAATCTGTGATATATCTCAAGAGCTTTTAAACGTTCCCGCTTCAAGAACGTATGTAAAATACAGCGAGTACAGCCATTGGGGCTGGAATAATATGAATTTTTAGCCATGACTTTACAGGAAATAATTAACGAAAGCAATTATATAGTTTTCTTTGGCGGAGCAGGTGTTTCAACTGAAAGCGGAATACCCGATTTTCGCTCCGTCGACGGACTTTATAATCAAAAATATGCCTATCCTCCCGAGGAGATTTTAAGCCATACCTTCTTTGTTAACAATACTAATGAGTTTTACCGTTTTTATCGTGATAAAATGCTCTGTCTTGACGCTGAGCCTAATGCGGCTCATTTAAAGCTTGCCGAGCTTGAGAAGGCGGGAAAGCTTAAAGCAGTTGTTACTCAGAATATTGACGGACTTCACCAAAAGGCGGGAAGTAAAAACGTTTTAGAGCTTCACGGAAGCGTTCTTCGTAACTACTGTACCCGCTGCGGTAAGTCATATCCTGTTGAGTATATTAAAAACAGCGAAGGCGTGCCGAAATGTGAATGCGGAGGCATTATTAAGCCCGACGTTGTTTTATACGAAGAGGGACTTGACGAAGGGTGTATAAGCTCAACTCTTGAAGCAATCAGCAACGCCGATTGTCTTATTGTTGCGGGAACGTCGCTTAACGTATATCCCGCAGCCGGATTTATAAGGTACTTTAAGGGTAAGCATTTTGTTCTGATTAACCGTGACAAAACGCCTGCCGATAAATATGCCGAGCTTGTTATTCACGATAAGGTCGGAGAAATTCTTTCAAAAATAAAAGTATAAGAGGAAAAGCAATGAAAAGATTTATATCACTTTTATTATGTGCAGTAATTGTTGCCGGAGCTTTCTGCGGCTGTGCTGCAAAAAAGGATAATACAAATAAAGAAAAAGCATTTGAGCTGAAGTATTCGTATGACTCAACATATTCGTCATTTGATAAGAGCGTTTATAACGCGTATGAGGCGCTTTGTGAAAGCGTTATTAAGGGCGAAGAGAGCGCAAGATTTAATACGGGTATGATTGAAGACGTTAATCAGCTTTTCTATACTTCGTTTCCTCTTAATGCCCTGGTTGAAAAAATAGACGTAAAAGGCGATGAATCCGGCGTATCAATTACTTATAAAAATTCCAAAGAAGAACACATTAAAAAGGTCGAGGAATTTAAAAACAAGGTTAATGAGATTATGACTAAATGCTATGCCGGAAAGTCCAGTAAAAAGCTCTATACCGTTAATCTTTATAACTATATCTCTACCTCTGTTACAAAGAGCGACAATCTTGCAATTACACCTTATGAAACAATTATGACAGGAAAGGCAAGCTCCTTCTCCGCGTCAAATATGTTTGAATATCTCCTCGCACAGGCTGATATTAAAGCCTATCATATTTTAGCCGAGGACGCGCTTAAAACAGGCTGGGGACTCTCAAAGGCTGAGTATGACGGCAAGGAATACTACTTTGATGTTTATACCGAATTTGAGCTTACCGAGGGTAAACAGCTTCAGTATTTCGGTATGACAACCGAGGACGTTAATCAAGAGGGACTTAAGAATCTTAAGTACACAAATAAAAAGGACGCACCCGTTATTGCCAATAAGGAATTTGAGGTTTGCCGCTCCTGTGATAAGTGGGAGATTAAGGATAATAAGCTTGTTGTTACAAGCCTCAGCGGCGTTACAGTAAACTTTGATTTATAAAAAATACATTGCGCAAAATCTAATTCTAAACAAATTATAAACTCTAATTAATATTTGTTGACTTTTCGTGCCCGAAGACTATAATGCACTTGACAAAAGGAAATGACCTTTTGATTAAAGCAAAGGAGGGCGCAGATGATGTTCAAAATTATGATGAAATGTGCAGACATTTTAGCAATGGTTGACCCTGCATACGTATTATCTGTAAGAGAGAATAATGAATTCAACAGATAATGAATGTAACTTTTTATAGCAGTACTGTTTTTGAGAAAATCAAATTCAGTGCTGTTATTTTTTTATTGTATTATAATTAATAATATGATATACTTTTATTATAAATTATTTAGGGGAGATTTTATGGCTGTAAAAGATTTAAAGGCAAAAGCAACAACTACTCTGAATAATGTTAAGTATTATTGGAAAGAGCCGCCGCTCGGAAGATTTATGTCGTTTAAGGAAATTGGGGCATACGCTTTCGGCGGTATCGGCGCATACTTCATTATTCAGCTCGGTTCAACCCTTATTGTAAGTACAACTAATATTATTGTCAGTACTGCGGTTGGAGTAGGACCGAGAGACACTTATATTATCTATCTTATTGCAACCCTGCTTAATATTCCGCTTACGGGAATAAGGGCTAATATGATTGATAATACCCGAGGAAAGGGCGGTAAATACCGACCGTATTTGCTGTCAATGGGTATACCTACTGCGATTATTGCGCTGATATATGTCTGGTTCCCGTATCAACAGATGTATTCTATGTTCCCGGGCAAGTCCTTCGGAATGGAAAAGGGCTATGTTATTAAATTAGTCGTAGTATTCCTATGTAATCTTGCTTTGCATTTCTTCTTTAATTTCTTCAGGGATGCATATGAAAATCTTATTCACGTTCTTTCTCCGAATACTCAGGAAAGAACCGACGTGCTTGCGATTAAGGCTGTTGTATACTCGCTTGCTCCGTCGATTATGAATATTTTAAACCCCGTAATTGCGAACTATTTCTCAAACAGTGACCAGACAAATATCATTGTTTACAGAATTACTTATCCCATTTACGCCGTAATCGGTATAGGCTTAACAATCGTAGTTTACGCCAATACTCAGGAAAAGATTGTACAGGCTAAAACCCATACTATCCAGATTAGATTTATGGACGCCCTTAAAGAGGTTGCAAAAAATAAGTATTTCTGGATTATAGCCCTTGCAGGCTGGCTCGGATTCCTTGAGCTTTCTTATCAGAACATTCTTCTTTATAACCAGTCCTACGGCCACACGGCTAACGGTAACCAATACGCCCTTGCATGGACGCTTATAGGCAACGCTTCGCTTTGGGGAATGCTTTTTGCACCGTTCTTTGTAAAGAGATTCGGAAAAAAACGAGTTCTTGTAACCGTTAATCTTATGAACGTTGTATGTATTCTTCTTATGATTGTTAATGTTCGCGCGTTCTGGTGGCTTGTTTTCTGTTGCTGGCTTAACTATCTTGTCGGCTCGGTTGAACAGATTACAACTCCTGCTATTCAGGCTGATATCCGCGACTTCCAGCAATATAAATCAGGTGAAAGAATTGACGGAATGTTTGCTGCCGTTGCTACAATCGGTAATGTTGTAACTCTTGCAACGTCAGCGGTTCTTCCCGCAATTCAGGAAAAATTCGGTATCTTCGAAGGTAACGGATATGAAAAGCCGTTTGATATTCTTGATATTAAAACCGGCCAGAGCGACCTTCTTTATAAATTCTTACCCGCTCTTATAATTATGGCGGCTGTAGGAGCATTCCTTAACGTTGTTCCTTACTTCTTCTATGATTTCGATGAGAAGAAGCAAAAGAGCGTTATCCGCGTTCTTCAGGTACGCGCGCTCTTTGAGGATTTCTCAAATAAAGCGCTTAAAAACAGACAGATTGTTGACGCAATCGACCTTGTAGAAAACGCAAGAGAAATGGCTGTTGCTACGCCTAAGAAGATTGAAAAGAACTATAAGAGCCTGAAGGGCGAAGCAAAGAAGGAAGCTAAAAAGCAGTACAAGGCCGACCTTGAATATAACGAAGATATTGATATTTCTAAGTTTGTATGCGCAGAGCTTGATAAGTTTGATTCCGAGCTTGGCAAGCATAAGCTTGAGGTTTATACTGAAATATTCAATCAGGGTCTTGACTTTATCAATGCTATTAATATTGATTCAATTACCAAGGAGATTAAAGAGGCTAAGGCTCTCCCGAAGAATACCGAGGACGAAAAAGCCTTCCGCGCCTTCAGAATTGAGCTTACTAAAAGTAAGAAAAGCGCAAAGAGAGCTTATGATAAATACTACGGCAGCGTAAACGATTTTCTAAAACCCGATATGGACGCTCTTGTTGCTCTGTTTGATAAAGAGGACGAGCTTGATAAGGAAATCTTTGAGCTTGCAAAGTTAAAGGATAAGGCGGGAGCAAAGGCTCTTACTGCCGAAAAGAAAGAGATTCAGAAAGAGGCTAAGGCTCTTATGGATGAATTTGCTAAATTCAACCGTGCCGCTAAGCCGTATAACGACGCCGTTAAACTTCTGAATCAGGCTGAAAGCTACAGCCACTTTGACGAAATCGCTTCTCTTTATGACGAAGCAAAAGCCGAAGCAGAAAAAGAAGAGCGTGAAGCTCAGGAAGAAAAAGCTAAACAGGCTCTTGCCGAAAAAGCTGAGCTTGAAGCTAAAAAGGCAATGAAGAACAAGAAAAAATAATCTTTAAAAGGGACGGTTTTTCCGTCCTTTTTATTGTAATAATTTATATATTATGATATAATTATAAAAAATCTTTTGAGGTGTTTTATGGATTACCTGAATAAATACAAAGAATGGTTAAGCTTTGACGAGGAAACAAAAAACGAGCTTATCGGTATTACCGACGATAAAGAGCTTGAGGACAGGTTTTATAAGGATTTAGCCTTCGGTACGGGAGGACTGCGCGGAATTATGGGCGCGGGCACTAACCGTATGAATAAGTACACGGTGGCTAAAGCAACAAAGGGACTCGCCGCTTATCTTAAAGCGAATAACGAGGGTGAAATATCGGTAGCAATAGCCTGCGATTCAAGACTGAATTCAATGGATTTTTTATGGTATGCAGCCCGAATCTTTGCAAGCGAAGGAATTAAGGTTTACGCGTATTATAAAATTGTTCCTGTACCTGTATTGTCCTTTACGGTAAGAGAGCTTAAGTGTACCGCGGGAGTTATGATTACCGCTTCCCATAACCCGAAAGAATATAACGGATATAAGGTTTACGATTCTACGGGTTGTCAGCTTTGTACCGAGGACGCTAAGGCTGCGCTTTCGTATATTGATAATATTAAAGACTATAAAACAATATTTGACGGCGTCGAAAGTTCTGAAAATTATATTAAACAAAATATGATTATTTCAATTTACGAAAAAGAGCTTGATAAATTTGTTAACGCTGTAAAAAAACAATCCCTGTATACTGAAAACAGCGACCTTAAAATAGTTTATACGCCGCTTCACGGAACGGGCTTGGTACCGGTTACTAAGGTACTTGAAAATATGGACGTGACCGTTCTTGATGCCCAAATGGAGCCGGACGGTAATTTTCCTACGGTTAAGTCACCGAACCCCGAGGACAGAGCGGCTCTGACTCTCGGTATTGAAAAAGCAAAGGATATCGGCGCGGATATCGTTTTAGGTACTGACCCCGATTGTGACAGAGTGGGTATTGCCGTAAAAGACGCAGACGATTATGTTTTATTCACCGGTAACCAGACCGGCGCGCTTCTTGTAAAGTTTATTTGTGAAATGAAGAAGACTGAGCTTAATGAAAAATCAATGCTTGTAAAAACTATAGTAACAAGCGAGCTCGGAGCAAATATAGGTCGTAACTATGGCTTAAAAGTAGACGAAACCCTTACCGGCTTTAAGTTTATAGGCGACAAAATGAATAAGTACGAAAAAGACGGAAGAGAGTTTGTAATCGGATACGAGGAAAGCTACGGCTATCTTGTCGGAAACCATGCGAGGGATAAGGACGCCGTTGTATCCTCAATGCTTATTTGTCAGATGGCGGCATATTATAAAAATAAGGGTATGTCGCTTAAGAACGCTCTTGATGAGATATATAAAGAATACGGGTATTATCTTGACTATCTCGATTCCTTTGTACTTAAGGGTAAGGACGGAAGCGAAAAAATTCAAAAGCTGATGGTAACCTTCAGGGAAAAGGGAAATACGCTTCTTGACGGAATTAAAGAAATAATTGACTTTAAGGACGGAATACTTGATTTGCCAAAAGAAAACGTACTTAAATATATTTTTAACGACGGCTCATGGATGGCTGTAAGACCCAGCGGTACAGAGCCTAAAATAAAGGTTTATTACTCCGTTAAGGATAATAGCAAGGAAAATGCACAGGCAAGACTTGATACTATCAGAAAGGTTATGGGCGGTATTATAAATGACTGTTAAGGATTATATTGAAAATGTAATTCAGCCGAAGCTTCAGGGAGACGGCGGCTGGGTTGAATATGAAAGCCTTGAAAACGGAAAGCTGACCCTTGTTTTCAGAGGGGAATGCTCAAAATGTCTTATTCTTAATCGTTGTACCGATTGGATAGAAGAACAGATTGATAACGATTTGAATAAGAAGGTAAGCATTGTTGCAATCCGCAAAAGACCTTATTTTCAGGAGATTTAGTTATGGCTCATATTAAGGTTGAAAGACGCTCAATGAGGCGTGAAGAATTCATTGAGCTTCGTTTTAAACAGCTAAAAAAGTATATTTATTCGTCTAAGTGGGAGATTGAAAATCTCTTTATTCGTGATGCCCGTCAAATCGGTGAAACGGAATATGAGTATTACAGCGAAGATTACAGACCGCTCAAAAGAGGCGATATGTATTTCACGCCCGACGGTACTGCGTTTATAAAGGCTGAAGTTAATATCCCTGAGGAGCTTAAGAAAAAAGAGCTATATTTAACTCTTAAAACGGCTGCGGAAATTTGCGTTAAAATTAACGGAAAGTATGTCGGCGGTGTTGACCCGAACCGTGAGAGAATACTTATTTCTCCATATGTTAATACCTCTGAAACGCTGAATATTGAAATGACGGGTTATAACCGCTCAAAGCCTGACGATGAGCGTAATCCCGAGTCCCTGTCGGTAAGAGGCTGTCGCCAGATATTTGAAGGCGCTTATATTTCTACCGTAAATCATGAGGTTCAGGATTTAGTTTGGGATTTTGAGCTTTTTATTGATATTATGAACAGCGAGCTCTTTAATGAGGATTACAGGGAATTTCTTAAGGTCGAGCTCAATAACGCGATGAATCTCATTGATATATATTCAAACGAGCTTACGGGTATCAAGGAAGCCAAGAAATATATGGACGACGTTATATATGCTAATAAGGTATATAACGGCTCCGGTGAAGTTGCGCTTATAGCACACTCACATCTTGATTTAGCATATTACTGGCGAAGAATACATACAATACAGAAAAATTTAAGAACCGTACTTATTCAGCTTCGTTTAATGGATAAGTATAAGGATTTTAAATATACCCATACTCAGCCTTATACTTACGAAACGCTTGAAAAATATTACCCGGACGTTTTTGAAGAGCTAAAGGAAAAGGTTGAAAGGGGTCAGTTTGAGCCTGTCGGTGCAATGTATGTTGAGCCCGATTGTAACATACCTAATGCGGAAAGTCTTATCCGTCAGTGTATATACGGTCAAAAGACCTATGAGCGTATGTTCTCAAAAAGAGTAAACAACGTATGGCTTCCCGATGTTTTCGGAAATTCCTGGATTATGCCTCAAATTCTTAAGGGTTGCGGGGTTGAATATTTTGTATCTAATAAAATGTCAACATGGAACGATACTAACCGTTTTCCGCATAATTCCTTTATCTGGCGCGGTATCGACGGCAGCGAGGTGCTTGCCTGCGTTCCTCCTACCCATTTTATAACCTGGAACTATCCGTCTCAGATTCAGGCTAACTGGGATGCATATATTGATAAAAACTTAGGAAATAAGACTATGAATATGTTTGGCTACGGCGACGGCGGTTCGGGTTGTACCGAGGATATGCTTGAGCTGATGAAACGCTTTGATAAAGTAAGCGTTATGCCTAAATGTACTCATATGGGCGGTGCCCAATATCTTGAGAAAAACCTTAAAAACGTAAAGGGTCTTGAAACCTGGGACGGTGAGCTTTATCTTGAAATGCACCGCGGAACCTTTACTACTAAGGCGGATTTAAAAAAGGCTAACAGAGCCCTTGAAAATAAAATCAGAAACGCCGAGATAGCAACTGTTATAAAAGGAGAAAACCGCCAAAAGGAAATAACGAAAATTTATAAGAAGCTTCTTATAAATCAGTTTCATGATATTCTACCCGGCTCCCATATCCGTCCCGTTTATGAGGACGCGATGAGGGACTATGCCGAAATTGATAAAGCGCTTGACGGTATAATAGGAACTAACGGAAAATACTTCAATACTCTTAATTTTAAGAGAGACGCGCTTACCTTTATAGAGAATAAAAAGGGAAGCTCCACTCGTTACGGAAAGAAGGGTAATTATCTTATCCCGAATATTGCGACTATGTCTTGCAAAGCTTTGAGAGCCGGTAAAAAGAACACGGACTGGATAAGTATTAACGGCGCTCAGGCAGAAACTCCGTTTTATAACGTAACGTTTAATAATGACGGCTCAATAGCTTCTCTCTATGACAGAGAGCTTAATCGTGAGTGGACTAAGGGCGACTTTAACAAGCTTAAGATTTATGACGACCGCCCGGGCAATTATGACGCATGGGATATAATGCCTGATTACGCCGAAAGAGAGATTAATATAAGGGTTAAAGAGAAACTCGCATTATATGAGCTTGACGGCGAGTGCGCTTCGTTTAAAGCGGTACTTGAAACGGATAATTC
Source organism: Eubacterium sp. (assembly GCA_017458975.1). Lineage (GTDB taxonomy): Bacteria > Bacillota > Clostridia > Oscillospirales > Acutalibacteraceae > Eubacterium_R. The sequence continues at coordinate 27,506 of JAFSZK010000060.1, forward strand.
CGAGTGGACAATGTATGTACGTCTGTTCAGACAGAGCAGGGGAATTGAGGTTGAAAACACAGTAAACTGGAACGAGGAGCATAAGCTTGCAAAAGCAGAGTTTTCGTGTAATGTTCTTACAAGAAAGGCTCTTTGCGATACCTCGGCGGGTTATATTCAAAGAGATACTCATAAGAATACCTCGTGGCAGAAGGCTCGTTTTGAAACCTGTCACCATAAATGGTGCTCTCTTGATGAGGAAAACGGCGGAGTTGCCATTATTAATGACTGTAAATACGGCGTCGGATTTAATGATAATATGATTTCTTTATCGCTTCTGCGTGCTACCGTCAGACCCGATGTTATTTCCGACAGGGGTATGCATAATTTCTGTTATATGATTATGCCTCATAAGGATTCTTCGCAAAATGCAGGAATTAATAATATCGCACTTCAGTACAATATCCCTCTGATTAAATGTGACGGAGAGTGGACTCTTCCGACCTTTGAGCCGCTTTATATACAGAGCGCAAAGTACAGCGAAGACGGTAAGATGATTGTTATTCGCCTTAGCGAACAAGACGGAAAACGCGGAAAAATCAAGCTTAACAGTAAGGTTAAGCTCCTTAATATGCTTGAAGATTTTGAGCGTGAAAGCGACGTTATAGAGTATTCTCCGTTTAAGATAATAACTATCGGAGTTGATATTAAATGACGGCTAAAGTAATTATAATTATCGCTGTGGTTCTGGTGCTGGGATTACTTGTTATACCTTTTATTAATAAGGTGCAGTTTAAAAAAATGCCCCTTGAACAAAAGGTAAGAGTTCTTATGAAACAGGCTAAGGGACTCGCTTATTTTAAGAATATTTCAAACGGAACAAAAGGCAGTCTTATATATATTAAGAATAAACGGAAAATATATATTTATGACTGGGCGCTTAGTGACGGAAAAATGATTTGTACCAACGAAGTGCTGTTTGATAAATGGTATTATCCGAGTGAAAACAATATCTTTTCCGACGACGAAAAGGAACTTGCATTAAAAGACCTTGAGCAATTCAATAAAAAGAATTTTGTTAAACTTGTAATTAACTATGATGATTAATCTAAATAAAAATGCTCAAAAGTTAATATGTGCTCTTTGCGATGAAGGTTATAAAGCTTATGCTGTCGGCGGCTGCGTTCGCGACAGTATTCTTTGCCGTAGCGTCGGAGACGTTGATATTACAACCTCTGCAAAGCCCGAGGAAACCGAAGCGGTTCTCGAAAGAAAAGGAATCAGATATTTTGAAACGGGTCTGAAACACGGTACTGTTACTGCGGTTATTGACGGTGAAAACTTTGAAATAACAACCTTCAGAACCGAGTCGACCTATAATGATAACCGCCATCCCGACAAGGTGAATTTTGTATCCGACGTGAAAGAGGATTTATCACGCCGCGATTTTACGATTAATGCAATGGCTTATAACGAAAAAGAGGGGATTGTTGACCTTTTCGGCGGAAGAAATGATATTAACAGTAAGCTTATTAAATCTGTCGGAAACGCCGATACACGTTTTAAAGAGGACGCACTCAGGATTATGAGAGCCCTTCGCTTCTCGGCTGTTTTGGGTTTTAGAATCGAGAAAGAAACGGAAAAAGCAATCTTTGAGAATAAGGAGCTGCTGCTTAATATTGCAGGCGAAAGAATTTTTGCAGAGCTTAAAAAGCTTCTTCTCGGCGATTACTGTGAAAACGTACTTTTAAAATACAAAGAGGTGCTTGCCGTTGTAATCCCCGAGCTTGAAGCGTGCTTTGACTTTGAACAGCGCAGTAAATGGCATTTATACGACGTCTATACTCACAGCGTTAAATCGGTTGCAATTTCTCCTGAAAAGGACTATATGCGCTTTTCTCTGCTTCTTCACGATATAGGAAAGCCTTATTGTAAAACGACCGACGCAAACGGACAGGACCATTTTAAGGGACATCCCGTTATCAGCGCCGAGCTTGCCCAAAAAGCTCTTTCAAGATTTAATCCGAGTAATGATTTTAAAAATAAGGTCTTGACTCTTATTTCTAATCACGATTATTTTATAACACGAAAAAGAAGTAATATAAAAAAATGGCTTCGTTTACTCGGTGAGGAGCTTACTTATGACTATATTGATTTAAAAATTGCCGATTTGAAAACGCATAATCTTGAGCTTTCTCAACATGAAATTGATGAGCTTTACTATATTAAGGACCTCACAAAAGAGATTATCGAAAGCAACGAGCCCTACAAAATCAGCGATTTGAAAATAAACGGTTTTGATTTACAGAAAATAGGTTATAAAGGCGCTGAAATATCATATGAGCTTGAAAAGCTTATTAAAGACGTTTCGGGTAATCCCGAGCTGAATAAAAAAGAAAATCTCCTGCATTTAGCGAAGCAGGATTACAAAAAAGAGTTGTCATAGGACAACTCTTTTATAATTGAAAATAAGTAATATATAGCTTGTGTTTTACGGTGAACTCGTTCGGATATTCTTTGAGCATCTCAGTATGCTCCTTGCTCCATTTTTCAAAGGTTTCCTTATCCATAGAAGCAAGCGTGCCTCTGCAGGCGCACATCCTTCCGTGCCAGCTTTCGCGAGTGAAAGGTATTTCACAGTTAAAGCACTCGGTTTTTCTTGCGTTAAATAAATCGTCGTACATATCCTTGAGCGCGTTTTTGCTGACGTCCCAGTCGGGATTATATTTTTTAATTAAATTGATACTGCTTAAAACATAGTCATCATCGTAAGACCAGTCCAGTAATATTTTAATTAACTTACCGTTTGGCTTTAAAAGGCGGCATATTTCAGCTTTAATCTTATCTCTGTCAAAATACCAGAAGCACTGCGCAGCAGTAATAGTATCAAAGCTATTATCAGGGAGTCCCGTAGCTTCTGCATAAGAAACTAAATAATTTATGTTGCGTTCGCTTTTCTTTGCGGATTCTCTTGCAAGAAGTATCTGTTTTTCGGATATATCAACGCCTGTTATTTCAGCTTTTTCGTTATACAGATTCTGCGGTAGAATACCCGTTCCCGTACCTATATCAAGCCATGAGCTGCCGTCCCTTCCGACGCCGAGTTCCCGTAGGCGGTCATATAATATAGACGGATAAATATTTCTGTATTTAGCGTATTCTTCGGAAGTATTTCCCCAGTCGAACGCTTTACCCTTGTCAATTCTTTTATCTGATATCATAATAGCGTTATTCCTCGATTATCGGCATTTCAGTCATTCGAAGCTTTGCGCATCCGTAAGGTATTAGCTCAATTGTTTCTGCTTTTGAAATCGGTTTTACAGATTCAGGCGTCTTGGCGCATACAGTTTTTAGCCTTTTCATATGTCCCCAGTTAATTTTCTGCATTTTCGCGCTGATATTAATCGGTGCATTTTCCTGAGAAAACGGTATATCGCTTATGCCGTTATATTTAACTTTAAAATTCTTACCGCTGAAAGCATAGCTCCAATCGCTTGTCGGTAAATATTCCCAGTCGCAATAAGGGTACTTCCTTTCAACTGAGCGTTTAGTGTATTCAAGCATTTTCTTTTTATAAGAAATAGGAAGCGAAAACAAAAGCGAACCCTTTTTTACCGTATATAGATTATTCGGTCGCGCTTTGAGGATAACAGGAGTTTCAAATTCAATATTGATTTTAGTTTCTCCCTCGTTAATATTTATTTCTATATCCTTTGTTTCCAGCTTTATACCGTTAAGAGTAAGTCTTTCGGCAAATGAGGGAATACGGATTATAAAATCAAATGCCTTTTTTGAGTTAATTATGTATTCAACTTTGTTTTCAAAAGGATAATTTGTTTTAATCTCTATTTTTACATCCTTTGTATTAAGACGACAGGGAAGCATAAGAGAATTTATTATCGTATTATCCTTATGCATAAATGACGAAATAACAAGTTTAGGAAATCCCTGACTGAAATTTGCAGTACAGCATCCGAAATTCGGCTCAAGTCCAAAGAGATGCGCTCGGGGACCGTTTGTTCCGAAATGAGAAAAGGGGAAGAGCTTTTTGCAAGCAATCTGATTGCTCATCTGGTCGTACTGATGAGCCCACATATCCTCGCTTACAGTTGCGGGTAAAGCGTTAAAAGCAAGTACCTCAAGCCTCTCGGCCCATTTTGAATCGCCGGTGTACGCAAATAAATGCTCGTAGGAATACATTTGCTCAACAATCGCGCATAGCTCGGTACCCTGAACAGGACTTATACCCGAAAGACACTCGTCTCCCGTAAAGCTTTCGTAAACAGTACCGTTGTATTTATCAAGTATCTCTCTGTAACTTTCAGCGATGTCTTTATATCCTTCTCCGAGTAAATCGCAAGAAACAGCTTCGCTTTTTAACATCATTGCTATGTTAACAATATGTGTTTTATATCGCCATATGTCTTTCGGAGTTTTCCAAAGCTCAATAGCATTATCGTAGTTAAAGCCCTGCTTTTTAAGGATTATTCCAAGCTCTTTAATCCATTCTTCGCTATATCTCTCATATAAAAAGTTTAAAGCGATAAATGTTTCAAACCATCTGAATTTACCCCAATTAAAAAGTGAAATCTTTCCGCTTTTTAATAATTCATAGTAGTTTTTCAGCGCCTTATATATCACTTTCGGGATTCTTTCATCTCCGGAGCAGTCGTAGTAAACTTTAAGAGTTTTTGTAATTAACTGTAAAGCCCAGGAATCATAGGCTTTCCTGTGCTTTTTATTACACGGACAAATCCAGCCGTCATCTTCCTGCTTGGAAATAATTGAGTCAACAAATTTTTTTGCATCATTAATCATTTCTTCATTTTCAAGAAGATATGCAAGCGGAATAAACCCGTCAAGCCAATAGGGAACTCTTTCCCAGCTCTCGCGCTTTCCTCCAATCCAGCCGCTTTCTTTTATATCCGGCCATACCTTGTGAAGATTTCCGCTAAGTCCGCTTGCCTGAATTTCAAGCTGTTTTTTAATCCAACCCTCGGGCTTTATTTCTTTTGTTGTGTAAAAATCCCACTTATTCATTTACTGTCTCTTCAACTGATTCTTCAACATTAAATCCTTTTTTAATAAGGAAGAATAACGGAACAAATACGAATACCGCAACAATAGCCGCATAGAGGAACATACTCTTTGACGGAACAATCGTTTCAACACCGTATTCATTTGCGTAGGTTACGGCGGAATTTCTGCATGCTATATCGCCGAGCGCAGGACCCACTACCATTGGAATAAGAACTACGAATATCATTCTTATTCCCTGGAAAAGACCCGCTTTACCAATCGGTATAAAGTCTTTAATTGCTGCATTAAGCTGTATTGTCATAATTATAAAGCCCATAGCAGCCGGAACGATACCGATAAGAACCATAGTTATATTTGTTGAGGTTGAAAGTATGAACAAACCGAGCGGCATCAATACCGCGCAGGGAATAAGACAGTAGGCCTTGTTTTTAGAACCAAGCTTCAAAAGAATTACAATTCCCGCTATAAGCACTGCTACAACAATTACAGCCGTAATAATAACGCTTGTTGTCAGGAAATTATCTCCGCCGTTTTCGGGAATTACCACATACTGAAGATAAACAAGAAGATAGGGGAAGAATACCTGATAAGCAATGGTAGCAAAGCCGATTGCAAACAGAGTCAGGTAAAGCCTTATATTTTCTTTTATCGCTGAGGGTCTGAAGCCGTAAAAAAGGTCAGACCAGTAGCTTGAGTTATCGTTGCTTTTCGGCAATCTGTTTTCAGGCTCTCTGATAAGGAATAATCCCGCAACACCGCATAGAGATACGATAATTCCTAAACCGATGAAGAATATTTGATATGAAACCTTGCCTGCCTGAGCAAGGCTTCCGACGCCCATAACCGCGCCTGCCGAAACAAAAACAACAACCTGTAAAACGGTTTCAAGTACGGGTCTTATTTTAGGATTGGTTATATCCGTAACCCATGCGTTAAAAGCTGCGTCGTTACTTGTTGAGCCCATAAAGGTCATAATAATATCCATAATAATTACAACCCAAACAGTTGTTGTAAGTATTTTAGCGTCGTCGGACAAACGCAAAAGAGAGGATACATTATCTCTTGTAATGAAGCCAAACATTCCCGTAATTACGCCCCAGAATATGTAGCCTACCGAAATAAACAACTTTCGGTTTTTAAGCTTATCACTTAAAGTACCCATAATAAAAGTTGTCACAACCGCCGCTATTGCGGATAATGCAACCATACGGCTAATAGCGGTAGTGGGGGACATAGTACCGTCAAGCGCCGCTTTTGATGCACCGGCATATACGGAATTATAAAGAAATGTATTGAAATACATATTCTCTACGTTCCATGCAACTCCGCCCATAAAGCTGAAAAGGCATATTGTAAACCAATTAGTTTTAGAAAGCTTTTCCTGTGCCATTTTATCACTCCTTTTCTATAATTATATCATTATTATAAATATAATTCAATAATATAACGAAATAGAAAATGTAGTGTTTAAATGTCGGCTTTTAATTAAAGACAACAATTTATAGATTTTTTTCTATTTAGTACTTGAAATATCTTTAAAAAAGTGGTATTATGTAAAAAAAGAATATAAATTTTTTTAAATATGGAGTAAAATTATGAGATTTATATTAGATGAAAACGGCCAGGGTATGATTGAATACGCTTTAATCATTGGTTTGATTTCCGTAGTTGCTATAGTAACCTTGGTATTCTTCGGACCGAAGCTTAGAGAGATTTATTATCGTACCAATGAAGTCGTAACAGACGGAAACTAAAAGTTTTATATAAAAACAGCAACTCTTATTCAGTTGCTGTTTTTATTTTTACTATATTTATTATATGTAAATACAATTCCTTGATATTTATTATAATTTATGATATAGTTTTATTACAATCAGTTTGATTATTTTGAAAGGATAATGCTATGTATAAAGAACAAAAAGTGCTTCGTATACTGATTTCGGCGCTTGTGTGTTTAAGCGTACTTATCGGCGTAATTCCTCTTTCTGTTTTTGCTGCTGATGACAGCGAAATCGTTAAGGTCGGATATTATGAAAACGAGGTATTTCAGGAGGGCGCTAATGAAAAAGCCGTAAAGACCGGTTACGCTTATGAATATTACCTTAAGCTATCCGAGTACACAGGCTGGAAATATGAATATATTTACGGCAGCTATAACGAGCTTTATGATAAACTGATTAAAGGCGAGATAGATTTACTTGCCGGTCTTGCATATAAAGAAGAACGAAAAGAATTATTGCTTTATCCCGATGAACCTATGGGAAGCGAGATTTACAGTCTTGTTAAACATGAATCGGATAACGTTTCTTCTCCTGACCCGGCTACGCTTTCGGGAAAGAAAATCGGTGTGCTTAAAAGTGCTATTTCCGATACTCTTAAGCATTATTTAGCTCAACATGACGTTAAAGCGGATATTGTTACTTTTGATGATTACGAAGATCTTTTTAAAGCCTTTGATGACGAAAAGGTTGATATTCTTGCCGCGGAAGGCGACGGAGCGCACGGACGAAACAATGCTGAGGTTATTTGCAGCTTCGGCTCCTCTGATTATTATTTGTGCGTAAATAAAAAGCGTAAGGATTTAATTACGCAGCTTAATGCTGCTCAGGCTGAGATAATCGCAGATGAGCCCAACTACATTAATTCACTTCGTACCAAGTATTATCCGAGCAGTATTTCAAGCCATGCTTTTTCTGCTGCTGAAAAGGAGTGGATTGCTTCTAACAGCAAAATAACGGTTGGTTATCTTAATAATTATCTTCCTTACAGCGATACTGATAAAAACGGAAATCCTAACGGAATTGTTAAGGACCTTGTACCCGGAATCATTGATAATTTAGGTTTGAAAAACATTGTTATCAATTACAGGGGTTTTGACAGCTACGACGATATGATTTCCGAAATGAAAAGCGGAAAAATTGATTTATTGTTTCCCGTAGGCGGAGATTTATATTATTCCGAACAAAACAGTATATATCAGTCCAATCCGGTTATTTCCGCGCCGCAGGAGATTGTATATAAGGGTGAATACGATATGCATCCTACAGATAGTTTTGCTATTAACCGAAATAACCGTATGCAGTATTATTTTGTCAAAACAACTTATCCAGAAGCTGAGATTAAGTTCTATTCTTCAACAGATGAATGCCTTGACGCCGTAATAAAGGGAACGGTTAAATGCGCAATTCTTAACGGTATGCGTGCTAACGATATTCTTAAAAACAGAAAGTACAGCGAGCTTCACCTAAAGCAGTCGAATAAAAAGGATGATAAATGCTTCGGCGTAAAGATAGGTAACGAGGGCTTACTGAAGCTAATAAACAGAGGTATTAATGTTATCGGCGAGGATTATGCCGTAAGTATTGCTAACGACTATTCCGATGAGCTGTATACTTATACCGTAGCTGATTTAATAATTGAACATATAGGTCTGTTTCTCGGAATTGTCGTAGTGTTAATTGCCGTAATTATTTTCTTCCTTGTGCTTGATTCGAGTCGTTCTAAGAAACAAAAGGTAGCGCTTGCTAATGCGCTTATGTCGGCAGAGCACGCAAACCGTGCAAAAACAACCTTCCTTAATAATATGTCCCACGATATACGAACGCCGATGAACGCGATAGTCGGCTTTACCGCGCTTGCAGTTTCCCAAATTGATAATAAAGAGCAGGTTAAGGACTATCTCGGAAAAATCTCCGTTTCAAGTCAGCATTTACTTTCGCTTATTAATGACGTGCTTGATATGAGCAGGATTGAAAGCGGAAAGGTAAAAATTGATGAGGCTGAGCTTCATCTTCCCGACTTAATCCACGATATCAGAACAATAATTCAGCCCAATATCGCATCAAAACAGCACGAGCTTTTTATTGATACTCAGGACGTTCATAATGAGGAAATCATCACTGATAAACTGAGATTAAATCAAATTCTTCTTAATATTCTTACCAATGCAATTAAGTTTACTCCCACGGGCGGAACTATAAGCTTAAGGGTTATTGAAAAAAAGTGCAATAAGGAAGGATATGCAGATTTTGAATTCCGTATTAAGGATAACGGAATAGGAATAAGCGAGGAGTTTCAAAAGACAATTTTTGAACCCTTTACACGTGAAAAATCAAGCACTGTAAGCGGTATTCAGGGTACGGGACTCGGAATGGCAATTACCAAAAACATTGTTGATATGATGGGCGGAACCATTGCCGTTAAGAGTATTCCTGACGAGGGCTCCGAATTTATTATCAATATGCGTTTTAAAATCAGTGGCAAAACGGTTAAGTATGAACAGATACCCGAGCTTCAGGGTCTTCATATCCTTGTTGCTGACGACGATACTAATACCTGTCTTTCGGTTTGTTCCATGCTTCGTGAAATCGGTATGCGACCTGATTGGACAAATTACGGTAAAGAAGCTATTGTAAGAGTTAAAGACGCGATTAATAATTCCGATGAATTTAAGGCGTATATAATTGACTGGATGATGCCCGACCTTAACGGTATCGAAACAGTCAGGAGAATCAGAAAGGTAATCGGCGACAGTGCTCCGATAATAATACTTACCGCTTACGACTGGTCGGACATTGAAAAAGAAGCGAGAGAAGCGGGCGTAACTGCCTTCTGCTCAAAACCGATATTTATGTCAGAGCTGAGAGACGTTCTTTCAAAGCCGTACCAGGTTGCTGAAACTAATGAGCAAAATTCTGATAAAATTGATTTTACCGGAAAAAGAATATTACTTGCAGAGGACAATGATTTTAATCAGCAGATTGCAATGCAGATTCTCGGTGAATTCGGATTTGAAGTTGAAATTGCAAACGACGGTACCGAAGCTGTTAAAATGATGGAAGAATCTCAAAGTGGTTATTACGACCTTATTATGATGGATATCCAGATGCCTAAAATGGACGGATACGAGGCAACAAGATTAATCCGTAAGCTTGACGATATACAAAAGGCTTCTATACCGATTATTGCGGTAACCGCTAATGCCTTTGACGAGGACAAAAAGGAAGCTATGGACGCGGGTATGAACGGATATCTTGCGAAACCTTATGCAATACCTGAAATGTTAAAAACGTTAGGCGATATGCTTAATAAAAACTAATAATAAAAGCGAGGCGCAGCCTCGCTTTAATTTGGGTCTCATCTCCATTTTTTTGAAGATAAACCTCATATAGGAAAGGATTATGTATCATATTTCTTGTAGCTCTTTGGTTTTCAATGTAAATAGAATCAAATGACATGACCTACTTGGAACTATATAATTTATTACAAGATAAGAAGCAATTATAATTCTACTTCAAAGCCACATTTTTTACACTTGTATGTAACTTTTTTCTTTCCCAAAGCTCCTGCAGCAACGCCAACAGGTCCTGCAATTATAGCGCCCGCAACAGCTTTTCCTCCGCTAAAACCGCCTTTTCTCTCTGATATCGCAACCATAGAGTATTTCGCGCGGCATTGCGGACAATCGGCAATCGTTTTTGCCATAATACCCTCCGCTAATTAAGTATTTCAAATAATTTTGCGTTCTTTTCCTCTTCAGTGATAATACCCATCTGAACCTGCTGATTAAGCTTTCTGATAACCTCATAATTATCGCGAACCTTTGTAAGCTCAGCAAGTTTTACGTCATAATCAGCCTGGTCAAGAACGCCCATTGCAAGCGCCTTGTCGAGCTTTTCTTTACCTGCAAGGAATTCCTGTTCGGCAGCCTGCTTCCCCCTTAGTTCATCCTTTTCCTTAATTCTCTTTTCCAGCTCTATAATTTTAGCTTCAAGCTCTTGCTTTCTTTCAACCTTTGGCTCCATCATCTTTAAGATGTCAGAAACATCAATTCCTGGCATTTCACCGCTAGAAATAACAAAATCAACGTATTTTTTTCCTATCATAGAATAAGAAGCGTTAAGTTCTTTTTCAATTACATTAATTTCAGACTTCAATCCTGCAAGCTCTCCTTGTTCTTTAGCGGTTGTTGTCGCTGCAGAACCAACATTTATTGCTGCATTTCCAACAGCCTTACCGGTTGCGCTTGCAATATTTTTTCCTGTCTGAGTAACCTTATCAAATAATCCCATTTTTTAATTCCTCCTCAACAAATAAAAATGGCGTGCAGTCAAGCTACACGCCCAAAAACGCAAGCTCAACTGTCGCCAAACATTTAAACAAATACTGTACACAATAAAAGCAGCATTGCTTATAAGAGCAAGCATTTTTATTAAAATAAAAAGCACCACTCTTATTGTGTACAAAATACAGTATTTTTTTTGCTTAAATATTTGGCAACACTATTCTATCATTTTAAAAGGTGATTTGTCAACTGTTATTCTATAAGAAATCAATTAATTAAATACGTTTTGACAATATGCGCTTGTAAATCTCTTGCATTCAAAAAAAGCAGTTGTGGAGAATAGTGCGAGAGACGGGACTTTCTTCTCAACTATCGAAAAGACGTTAATTCAATGTTTCTTGTCATCTTTTTATGTGAAATCGAAAGATATTAATCAAGTCGGGACATCGAATCCCGACTTGCTTGG
>JAFSZK010000061.1 GCA_017458975.1 Eubacterium sp.
ATCTTACCACAAAAAAAATGATGGCAGACACTTTTTTGTGTCTACCATCATTATATCATTTCACTATCGACCTTCTTTTTTTATTGCTGTTTTTTATATAAGCACTTTGGAGAGGAAATCCTTGAGTCTCGGGTGCTGCGGATTGTTGAAGAATTCCTGAGGATTGTTTTCCTCAAGCACCTGACCGTCAGCCATAAAGATAACTCTTGAGCCAACCTCTTTTGCAAAGCCCATTTCGTGGGTTACAACCACCATTGTCATACCGTCCTTTGCAAGGTCCTTCATAACCTCAAGAACCTCGCCTACCATTTCTGGGTCAAGGGCGGAAGTAGGCTCGTCAAAGAGCATTACGTCGGGCTCCATACAAAGGGCTCTTACGATTGCAACTCTTTGCTTCTGACCGCCTGAAAGCTGGTTAGGATAAGCGTCCGCTCTGTCCTCAAGACCTACCTTTTTAAGAAGCTCCATTGCCTTTGCTTCGGCTTCCTCCTTACTCTTTTTAAGAAGGGTAATCGGAGCAGCTGTAAGGTTTTTAAGTACCGTCATATTCGGAAAAAGATTAAAGTGCTGGAATACCATACCCATTTTCTGGCGGTGATGATTTATATTTACCTTCCTGTCAGTGATGTCGGTTCCCTCAAAAACGATTGAGCCGCTTGTCGGAATTTCAAGAAGGTTGAGCGAGCGAAGGAAGGTTGATTTTCCCGAGCCCGAAGGACCTACGATTACTACAACCTCACCCTTGGAGATAGTAGTAGTAATGCCGTTAAGGGCTCTGACTTCGCCGCCGATATAATGCTTTTGTAAATCCTTTACTTCAATTAATACATTATTATCTGTCACTCTTACGAAGCCTCCTTTCAATTCTTCCTACAAGCGAGGTAAGAATCATTACGCTTGTCAGATATACAAGCGCAACCGTTGTAAGCGGAATAACGTAAGTAAATATTCTTCCTGCAACAATATTGCCCGCCTTTGTAAGGTCCATAACTCCAACGTAACCTGCAACCGAGGTTTCCTTTAAAAGCGCAATAAACTCGTTTAAAAGAGTGGGGAGTACAGCCTTGAACATCTGCGGAATAACAATAAATCTCATAGTCTGGAAGTAGTTAAAGCCGAGGCTTCGTCCTGCTTCAAACTGACCGTTATCAATGCTCATAATACCGGCACGGAATATTTCGGCTACATACGCGCCCGAATTAATACCGAAGGCAAGTATGCCTACCATTACGCCGTTATCCGACGCTGCAAAAACAACAAAGTACATAATCATAAGCTGTACTACAACGGGAGTTCCGCGGATAATTGTTAAATAAACCTTAGCGATTGAGTTTAAGAATCCGAGGATAAAATAGCCTATTCCGCCGCGAAGCTTCATCGACTCTTTGTTTTTGTCAAAAGAGGTTCTTATTGCCGCAATGATAACGCCGATAATAACGCCGACAACAAGAGCGCCGCCCGTTATTTTTAAGGTGTTTAAAAAGCCTTCAAGGAAAAACTTATATCTGTCACCTTCAGCAAATACGAATTTTAAATCGTCTATAATTTTAAGTGATGCGGTCATTTTAATACCTTTCCTATACATAAAATCAGGGCGGAGCACCCGCCCTAATTCTATAAATGATTAACTAATTAAGCCTTGATATACTTATCAATAATCTTCTGAACGGTACCGTCAGCGATGAGCTCTTTAAGTGCGCCGTTAACCTTGTCCTGAAGCTCCTTGTTTTCCTTATTGAAGCAGATTGCATAATCCTCTTCAACGTAAGCGGTCTCAAGAACCTTAAGTCCCTTGTTAGCTGCAACATAGCTCTTTGCGGGCTCGTTATCAATAATTACGCAGTCAACCTTGTCGCTCTGAAGAGCCTGAACAGCGATTGCGCCGTTATCAAACTTTGTTACGTTTTCCTCACCGTAATCGTCGGAAGCGTAGATATCGCCGGTGGTAGAAGTCTGAACGCCGATTTTCTTACCCTTGATATCGTCGATTGACTTAATGTCGGAATCCTCTTTAACGATTACAGCCTGAACGCCCTTTGCATAGGAGTCAGAGAAGTTAACGCTCTTAAGTCTTTCCTCTGTTACAGTCATACCTGCCATACCCATATCGTACTTCTTAGCCTGTACGCCGGGGATGATTGAATCAAATGCAACGTCCTCAATCTTAAGCTCCATACCGAGCTTGTCAGCGATTGCCTGAGCGATTTCAGCGTCAATACCTACGATAGCGTCGCCCTCATGATATTCATAGGGAGGGAATTCGGCGTTTGTAGCCATTACGAGAGTCTCTTTTTCAGCAGGTGCTGCGGTTGTTGTTTCATCAGATGTCTTGTTTCCTGCGCAGGCAGCGAAGATGCCGCCGACGATAGCGATTGCAAGAACTACTAATAAAATCTTTTTAATGTTCTTTTTCATAATTTTTCTCCTTTGTATAATTATTAATTTTTTATACAGTTTTTTGTATATGCTACAATACCACAACCGAAAATACTTGTCAATTATTATTCAATAAATGGATATTTATACAAAATTATATATTATATACATAATAAAAGTTTATTAACTTTTAAAAAATCCTACATTTTACTAATTTAATACTTTACTTTGGTAAAGAAATAAAGTATAATGTACCTACAAAATAAATTTATAATTATGAAAGAGGTATTAATTATGAAGAATTTAAAAAAGATTTTAGCAGTTCTTTTAGCTGTTGCTATTATCGGCGCAGTAGTTGCAGGCTGTGCAAAGAAAGCCGCTGATAATAATGAAACAACGGACATAAACACTGCTCAGGCTTCCGACCTTGAATATATCAAGAATAAGGGCGAGCTTGTTATCGGCATTACTTATTTTGAGCCGATGGATTATCTTGACGATAAGGGCGAGCTTACCGGCTTTGAGGTTGAATTCGGTAAGGCAGTTTGCGAAAAACTCGGCGTAACTCCCAAATTCCAGGAAATTTCCTGGGACGCTAAGGAAACCGAGCTCTCCGCTAAGAACATTGACTGTATCTGGAACGGACTTACAATTACTCCCGAAAGACAGGAAGCAATGTCAATCTCCAATCCTTATATGAACAACAAGCAGGTTATTATCTGTAAGAAGGAAAATGCTGAAGCATTTGCCAAGGCAGGCGGACTTGACGGCAAGACCGTTGTAGCCGAAAAGGAATCAGCAGGTGAAGAGGCTATCCAGTCCGAGGATTATAAGGACTTCTTCGGCAAGGCTAACTACACTCCCGTTGAGGCTATGAAGAACGCGCTTATGGAAGTTAAGGCGGGTACGGCTGACGCAGCGGTTATCGACTATGTAACCGGTATCGGTTCTCTCGGTGAGGGCAGCGACTACGCAGACCTTGCAATCGTTGAAAAGTCATTTGCCGACGAGCAGTACGGTATTGCTTTCCGTAAGGACAGCGACACAACGGCTGAAGTTAATAAGATTATCGACGAGCTTAAGGCTGACGGTACTCTTCAGAAAATTGCCGATAAATACAACCTCGGCGAGCAGCTTGTAAAATAATAACATTATAAAGCAGGGGAGGGTCTCCGTACCCTCCCGTTATTATGTGTAGGAATATATTATGGATTTTTATGCTATAAACAAACAGCTGTTTGAAGGCTTTTGGGAAAACGTCAGATTATTCGGACTGACGCTTGTTTTTGCGCTCCCGCTCGGACTTCTTATCAGCTTTTGCTCAATGTCAAAATTCAAGCCTTTGAAATGGCTTTCAAAAACCTTTGTCTGGATTATAAGAGGAACCCCGCTTATGCTCCAGCTTTTCGTTGTTTTCTATGTTCCGGGTATTGTTTTTCATACCCCGATGAAAACGCGTTTTTTAGCTGCGCTTGTAGCGTTTGTTATTAACTATTCCGCGTATTTTTCCGAGATTTACAGAGGCGGAATTGAGAGTATACCCATAGGTCAGCACGAGGCGGGTATGGTACTCGGTATGACCAAGAGCCAGATTTTCTTTAAAGTAACCCTGATGCAGGTTATAAAGAAAATTGTTCCGCCGATGAGTAATGAAATCATTACGCTTGTTAAGGATACCTCCCTTGCAAGAGTTATTGCGGTTTCCGAAATACTTATGATGGCGGACCGCTTTACCGCAAGAGGACTTATATGGCCGCTTTTCTATACGGGCGTATTCTTCCTTTTATTCAACGGTCTTCTTACAATAGGCTTTGGCAGAATTGAAAAGAAACTTGATTATTACAGGAGTTAAATTATGGCAGTTTTAGAAGTAAAAAATATTCATAAACGCTTCGGTAATCACGAGGTTCTTAAGGGTATCGACTTCGAGCTTGATAAGGGCGAGGTAATCTCAATTATCGGCTCCTCGGGTTCGGGTAAAACAACGCTTTTGCGCTGTATAAACTTCCTTGAATTTGCCGAAGAGGGAACAATTACGGTTAACGGCGAACAGATTTATAACGGCGAGACGGATAAAAAGCTTAAGGAAAGCGAGCTGAGAAGCAAAAGACTTCATTTCGGTCTTGTTTTCCAGTCCTTCAATCTTTTCCCTCAGTATACCGTTTTAAGAAATTTAACCCTTGCGCCCGAGTTATTAAAGCTCGGAAGTAAGGAGGAGCTTGACCAAAAAGCGAAGGAGCTTATTGAAAGAGTTGGTCTTTCGGATAAAATTGACTTTTATCCCTGTCAGCTTTCGGGCGGTCAACAGCAGCGTGTTGCCATTGCAAGAGCGCTTATGATGGGACCTGATATTCTTTGCTTTGACGAGCCGACCTCTGCCCTTGACCCCGAGCTTACCGGCGAGGTTTTAAAGGCAATCAAGAGCCTTAAGGATACGGGCAGCACAATGATTGTTGTAACTCACGAAATGGAATTTGCAAAGAACGTTTCGGACAAGGTTCTCTTTATGGCGGACGGCGTAGTTGTTGAAGCGGGAACGCCTCAGGAGGTCTTTGAAAATCCGAAGAACGAAAAGACAAAGAGCTTTCTTGCAAATTCTTTGGAAAAATTTTAAAAAAGTACTTGAAAAATTTAAAATAATGTATATAATAGGGTTGCTTTTTGAAGTAACCCTATTTATAATTAAAAAATACAGGCATATATTTTAGTAAAAACAGCGGAGCGTCGCCCATGCATTACAAGTATTATTTCAAGTACACACTTGACGGAAGAACAGTTAAAATTGCAAATAAGCCTAACGACGATTTTTCCTTTGAGCTTGACGAGCATCTTAATACCTTAAAGCTCAAGGTTCTCCCGAAAAGTCCTTTGCAGATTCTTGAATTTTATCTTCAGCTTGATTATAAATTCCACGACGATTCAAGGTTCTTTGCAAACGGCTTTCAGTCATGGACGGATACAAAGGAGTTTACAAGAAACGAAACCGTATCCGACCTTAATACAATAGGCAAGAGCCCTTACGGAAAGATGTACGGTATGAAATATGTAGGCGACTATACCTTTATCCATACCGATTACAAAAAGGGACAGTTCCACTCCCACGGCTTTGCATACGTAAGAAACGGCGACAATATCGACCTTTTCGGTTCGCTTGACGACAGAACGGGATATACTCTTATTTACGCCGATATGCATAACGACTCAATGCGTTTCTCCAAGGATTTGGACGGAAAAACGATTGACGAGCCTTACGAGGTGCTTAATCTCTTTATTACGGGCGGCGACTATGACGAGGTGTTCGACGAATACTTTAAGGAAATGGGTGTAAAGCCGCGTACAAATAATAAGATTAAGGGCTATACCTCCTGGTATAATTACTATCAGGATATAAGCGAGGATATTATTCTTCGTGACCTTAACTCCCTTGCTCAGCAAAAGGAATACGTTAATACATACCAGGTTGACGACGGTTATGAAACAAAGGTAGGCGACTGGCTTCTTGTTGATAAAAAGAAGTTCCCCCACGGTATGAAGCCGATTGCCGACGCCATCCATGAAAACGGCTTTAAGGCGGGTATCTGGCTTGCTCCCTTCGGAGCTCAAAAGGGAAGCGTTATCGCAAAGGAGCATCCCGACTGGCTTATTACCGACGAAAGCGGAAAGCCCGTTCCCGTAGGTCACAACTGGGGCGGCTTCTATGCGCTTGATATTTATAACGAAGAGGCAAGACAGTATATTAAGGACGTTTTTCACGAGGTGCTTGACGTTTGGGGCTTTGACCTTGTTAAGCTTGATTTCCTCTATGCCGCTTCGGTACTCCCGATTCACGGCAAGACGAGGGGCGAGATTGCATACGATTCAATTGATTTATTGCGCGAATGCGTAGGGGATAAGGAAATCCTCGGCTGCGGCGTTCAGCAAATGCCCTGCTTCGGTAAGGTTGAGTATATGAGAATAGGTCCCGATATGGCGCTTTGGTGGCCTCATAAGCTGCTCAGAAAAAATATGCACCGTGAGGACGTATCAACCCCGAACGCAGTTCATAACAGTATTTACAGAAGATGTCTTAACGGACGCGCGTTTCTTTGCGACCCCGACGTTTTCCTTCTCAGAAGAGATAATATCGAGTTTACCTTTGAACAACAGAAAACGCTTGCAAAATTCATCAAGCTTTTCGGCGGCGTGCTCTTTATGAGCGACGATATTTCCCAGTATAACGAGGAACAGCTTGAGGTATTCCGCGACGTTCTTTCCGACGATGACAGCAAGGTAACCCACGTCAGTGAGGAAAACGGAAAGGTTTATATCGAATACACTCAGCACGGTAAAACCAATACGTTAAAATTTGATATCGAAAACGGAGAGATTCTTTAGTTTTCAGTTTTAAACGGGAGCGGTTATTTTCCGCTCCTTTTTTACTTGTAAGTCTTTTATAATTGTAGTATAATAGACTTGGTGATATTATGAAAAATTTAGCTTATTACAACGGTGAAATTTCACTTATTGAAGAAATGGTTGCGCCCATTACGGACAGAGCCTTTTATTTCGGCGACGGAGTTTATGACGCTACCTATGCGCATAATCATAAAATCTTTGATTTGGACGCGCATCTCAATCGCTTTTATAACAGCGCGCGTCTGCTTGATATTAAAATCCCGCTTGAAAGGGCTGAGCTTGAAGGATTGCTTTGGGATTTGGTTAAAAAGGTTGACTCGCCCGAGCAATTCGTTTATATGCAGGTCAGCCGCGGAAGCGGAATAAGGGAACACGCCTGTGAAAATGCAGTGGGCAATCTCTGTATTATGCTGACTCCCGAGGGAGTTCAGAATACGTATGAAAAAATTGACGTTATTACCTTTACGGATAAGCGTTTTTACTATTGCAATATCAAAACGCTGAATCTGATTCCGTCCTGTCTTGCGGCAACCAAGGCGAAAAAAGAGGGTTGCAGCGAATCAATTTTTATCCGTGACGGAATAGTTACCGAGTGCGCTCACTCAAACGTTTCTATTTTCAGTAACGGTGCGGTAATAACTCATCCGCTTGACGATAAGGTCCTCCCCGGAACCGCAAGACTAAGGCTGCTTGCCTTTGCAAAAAAGCTCGGCTACAGGGTGGAGGAAAGGGAATTTACACTTGATGAATTAATGGGAGCGGACGAGGTTGTTATTCACTCAACGGGTTCGTTTTGTATCCCCGTGAACACGGTTGATAAAAAGCCCGTAGGAGGTAAGGCGCCCGAAATGCTAAAAGCAATTCAGGACGCCTTGGTTGCGGACTTTGAAGAGCAGTGTAAATAGTGAAAAGCGACCCCCGACGTTAATATAAAAGGAGAAATAATATGAAGTTTATAGGAAATGTGTTCTGGTTCTTTTTCGGCGGAATAGAATGTGCGCTCGAGTGGCTTTTTGCAGGTATATTATGCTGTATTACCATTGTTGGAATTCCTCTCGGTAAACAGTGCTTTAAGTTTGCAAAGCTCTCTCTTGCACCCTTTGGTAAGGACGTTGAATTCGGCGGCGGAGCTCCGAGCTTTATTGCAAATCTTTTCTGGATTTGCTGTTGCGGTATCTGGATGGCAATTACCAACGCTTTCTTCGGTTTGCTTTGGTGCATTACTATTATCGGTATACCTTTCGGCAAGCAGTTCTTTAAGCTTGCAAAGCTTTCGTTAATGCCCTTCGGCGCAGAAGTATATAAGATTAAGGACAGGGAAGAGTAATATGAAAAAAGTTCTTGTTTCGATATTAGCGATATTTTTGACGTTCAGCTTGCTGAGCACTTCTTTTGGCGTTTATGCCGGGTCGGCTCTCCCCGCTACTTCCGTTGTTAAAATTAAAAGCAAGCCCGCGGGAATGGTAGTAAAATGGAAAGCCCGGGACGGCGTTGAGGGTTATGAAATTCAGTATTCAACCTCAAAGGATTTTACTAAAAAGACGAGCGGAATATGGAAGGTCAGGAATAAAAACACCTATTATACAAGACTTTATAATCTTGAAATCTCAAAAAAATATTTCGTGCGCGTAAGAACGTATAAGGGCTCTCTTAATTCAAAATGGAGCGCGCCTGAAACCGTTAAAACGGGGAAGGCAAAGCTGATTGCGCTTACCTTTGACGACGGTCCGGGCTATAATAAAAAGGCAAGTAAAAAGATACTTGATACTCTCGAAAAATATAACGCAAAAGCCACTTTCTTTATTGTCGGAAGTACCATGAAAGGCAATGAAAAGAATATAAAGAAAAAGGTTAAGCTCGGTATGGAGCTCGGAAATCATACTATTAATCATAAGCATTACGGTAAGTCCGTTACCGCGTCCGATATTAAAAAATGCTCAAATAAGATTTATAAGCTTACGGGAAAGTATCCAACTTGTTTCCGCTCGCCCGGCGGCAGTACTACCGCCGCTATCAGAAACGAGTGCAAAAAGGAAAATATGCCCCTCTATTACTGGTCGGTTGATACCAAGGACTGGCGGGACAGAAATAAGAATACCGTATATAACCGAGTTATGAAAAACGTTAAGGACGGCGATATTATCCTTATGCACGAGCTGTATACCACTACCGCCGAAGCGCTTGAAAAAATGGTTCCCGTTCTCTGTAAAAAGGGATATAAGCTTGTAACCTGCGAAGAGCTTGTTTACGCTAAAACAGGTAAGAAGCCCGTAGCGGGACAGCAATACGTAAACGCAAAAAGGATAAAAAACAATACTAAATAAAAAGCTTTAGAGAACTAATAAATACTGAAAATAAAAACGGAGGGAGACCTGATTAAGGTTTCCCTCCGAAGTTTTTAAATAATTATTTTTCGTTAATCTTTTTGCTGTATTTAGCAAGATAAACGGTTCTCATAAGGAAGCATTCAAGCTTAGGTACGTAATGCGCTCTGTTGAAAATATCAACGTCAACAATAGCCTGACAAGCCTTATCCATAATAATCTCAAGCGCCTGAATATCGCCTGCGTTATTACCCGTGATAAGAGCGCCCGCGCCCTGAATAAGAACTGCGTTTCGGTTATCAATGCTGTCGCCAATCTCGTCAGCGCAAGCGTCGGTATCGCCGTCAATCCACGGACAGTTTCTTACGTCAACGCCGACAATCTGAGCAAAGTCGTCAATCATCGGAACCATATCGTCGCCGGTAAGAGATACTGCAACAACATAGGGGTCGGTGAGCTGCTTGATGATTGTGCAGTCCTCGGTATTGTAAATAGCTCTGTGGAGCTTTTCAATCTTCGGAGCAATACCGTTAATACCAACGCCTGTTTCAACGTCAACGTCAACCGTTTTGCCGCCTACCGTGAGAGTAAAGATATTGCCGTTTCTTACCGAAGAGCCGAGGTCTGCAATAGCTTCGGGCATCTTGGGAGCGTCGTTCTTCTCAAGATAGTAAGCGATTTTATCGCCCTCGCTGTATTCCTTAGCCCATGAGTGACGGAGGTAGTTATCCTTAATAACCTTTTCACAGCATTTTTCAAGCGATTCAGCAAGTGCAAAAGCGTGCTCATAGCTGTCACCCATACAGATTGTACCGTGGTGCATCATCATAATTGCTCTTGCGCTCGGATTCATTTCAATACATCTCTCAACCTTCTTGCGAAGAGAGTCGGTTGTGCTCATTGCATATGCAGCGCAGGGAACCTTATCGCCGAGTACGTCCTTGAATTCGTCGTATACGTTTCTGATTTCCATACCGGTAATGCTGACGATTGTTGCAGCCTTCTGGTGGGTATGAATAACAAAGTCAACCGTCGGATGGTGGCGATATGCCGCAGCATGAACGCCTTTTTCCGAAGAGGGTTTGATGTCGCCCTCATATGAGCAGTCGTCAATATTAACAACAACGATTTCTTCGGGAGTTAAATCCTCGTAAGCTCTTCCCGAAGGAGTGATAACAAACTGAGTATCGGAAATACGGGCTGAAACATTACCCCAGGTGCGTGCAATAAGACCTTTTTCAATAAGGTCCTTACCTGCTTTAACTACTAATTCTTTAGCTTCTTGAATTTCGTAAGCCATAATTATCTCCAATCTTAAAGGATTAACAGGGAGCGGAAATCCGCTCCCTAAACTATTTTATATCAGTCGCTGATTTTTTCACACTGTGAAAGAACTTTATCGAAGCGGCGGATGCATTCATCAATATCCTCTTCGGTATAAGCGCTTGAAGTGTAAAGACGTGAGCCTGCAAGAGTTACAAGACCTTCTGCCATATAAGCAGCGCCCATATACTGCATCTCTGTCTGACGAATACCCGTCTGCTTAAATGTGTTCGGAATCTCCCAGGGCTTCTTCCAGTTAATTCTGAAGTGCATTGTTGCAACAGTGTGGAGGTGACAAATAGAACCTACGTTGTAGCATACGAACGGGAGGTCATACTTTTTGATGCTCTCGTTGATACCCTTAACAAGTCTGTCAGCCATCTGACCTGCAACCTGACAAGCGTTTCTCTTTTCAATCTCTTCGATTACTGTATAACCTGCTACGCAGGAGATAGGTGTAGCAGCCATAGTACCGCCGCACATTGCCTTGTGAATCTTCTTTCCTTCGGACTTATCAAGACCTGCGCCGAGATACTTCATAACCTCTCTGTGACCGCCGATTCCGCCTGCGCCGGGATAGCCACCTGCGATAATCTTACCGAAAATAGTAATATCTGGGTCATAACCGTAGTAACCCTGAGCGCCTGCAAGACCGATACGGAAGCCTGTTACAACTTCGTCGGATACAAGGAGAGCGCCGTACTTACGGCAAAGAGCCTGAACGCCCTTGGGGAAATCTTTATCAACGGGACGGGTTGCCGACTCGGGTCCGCAGGGCTCGATAAATACTGCAGCCGTGCCGCCTCTGAACTTATTAATCTTAAGCTTTGTTTCAAGAGACTTAAGGTCGTTGGGGAAGAATTCCTGAGTATGCTTGAATACGAAAAGCGGTACGCCGTGTGACTGAGTGTTAAGAGTACCGGGAACACGCATACCCCATGCAAGCTGGTCTGACCAGCCGTGATAAGCGCCGCCCATCTTAATAATGTTCTTATGACCTGTAGCAAGACGTGCAACACGAACCGCGCACATACAAGCCTCAGTACCCGAACCGAGCATACGGAACATCTCTACCGAAGGAACGCACTCGCTGATTTTCTTAGCAAGCTTATATTCGTAAGGATGGAAAAGACCTGTTGAAGGACCGCAGTCGTCAAGAAGCTCCTTAACCTTCTCTTTTACAACGTCGTCGTTGGAGCCGATGATTGTAGGACCGCCTGCCTGAAGGAAATCGAAGTATTCGTTTCCGTCAATATCGTAAAGCTTATTGCCCTTAGCCTTTACCATAACAATCGGGAAGGGATAGTTAAAAGCAAGATTGTGCTGAACACCGCCGGGGATTACGTTCTTAGCCTCCGAAATCATTGCCTTTGACTTAGCGCATTTCTTATCAAAGTATTCTTCCTCATACTTTTTAAGAGCGTCTCTGTTGATTGAGTAAA
The DNA here is from genome assembly GCA_017458975.1 of Eubacterium sp. GTDB lineage: Bacteria > Bacillota > Clostridia > Oscillospirales > Acutalibacteraceae > Eubacterium_R. The sequence goes on from JAFSZK010000061.1 coordinate 11,861, forward strand.
TGGGTTTTTTGATGAGTGCATCAAGCTGAGCTGTAATAGCAGCAGCGTTAGGATACTCACTGATAGCAAATCTTGTATCCATAATAACCTCCTTAAATTTTTAGTGAGCCGCGGCTCACCGTTTTATGCGTGAGCGACCACTCACTATTTTTACACTTTAAGTATATCACTTTTTCACGATTTGTCAATTAAAAAGTTATATTTTTTTGTTTATTTTTATTGCAAATATTAATAAATAGTGATAATATAGAGAAGTGAATAAACGCTCACCAAAGGAGTTTTGTAGTTATTGCACAAAAACACTTTTTTTCTTTTGTGTAATTCTAACGAAAATAAATTATGATTGAAAAAAGATATAAGGAAGCGTTTGAAAGGGCAAGCGACGAAAGAAAGGAAAAAATACTCGAGGTCGGAATTGAGGAGTTTTCGTCGAAGGGCTATGAGAACGCTAACATAAACGTTATAGCTAAAAATGCAGGAATAAGCATAGGGCTTATGTATAAGTATTTTGCTACAAAAGAGGATTTATTTATTACCTGTATTCAAAGGGGGATAAAAATCCTTGACGACGCGCTCGACGATATTATGAAGAGTGATGACAAGCTTCTGAAAAAAGCCGAAAAGCTTATAAGAACAACCTGTATTCACTCAAAGAGAAATGCAAACTATATAAAACTGTATAATGAGATTGCAAGCGAAAGAAACGGCGAAAACGCCGCAAGACTCGCAAGGGAGATTGAATACTCAACGTCGCGAAAATATGTTACTTCGATTGCCGAGGCGCTTAAAAACGACGATGTTCGTCCCGACCTTGACCCGAGGCTCTTTGCCTTTTTCCTTGATAATCTTATTACCTCGCTTCAGTTTTCATATACCTGTGATTATTACAGGGAAAGATTTGAAATCTATACCGGCGTTAATATTGAGGAAATGGACGACGAGGTTATAGTAACCCAGCTTTTAAAGTTCATTGAATCGGCATTTACATTTGAAAAATAATTTTGGAGGATATATTTATGGGTAAATACGTAATTACTTATGACATCGGAACAACGGGAATCAAAACCTGTCTTATTGAAATTGACAAGGAGATGAAAATCCTCGCTTCCGCAACCGAAGGCTACGGTCTTTATGTTGACGACGAAACCGGCGTAAAGGGCGGCGCGGAGCAGGATGCCGACGAGTGGTGGAGCGCAATGTGCATTACCACGAAGACAGTATTTGAAAAAGCTCCTACGGTTAAGAAGGAACAGATTGAGGGTATATCCTTTTGCAGCGCTATGCAGGGACTCGTTCTTGTTGACAAAGAGGGAAAATGTATCCGCAGACCTATGACCTATATGGACCAGAGAGCAAGGGAAGAGCTCAAAAAAGGCATTGCTTACGGCGTTCAGGTAGCCGGAGCTGAGGTTACAAAGCTTCTTAAATATTTAAGATATACGGGCGCGGTTTCATCATCGGTTAAGGACCCGATTTGGAAATATAAGTGGGTAGAGGCTCACGAGCCCGAAAACTTTAAAAAGATTTACAAGTGGCTTGATATTAAGGAATATCTTATTTGTCGTGCAAGCGGTGAATTTGTAATGACTAACGATTCCGCTTTCAGTACGCTTCTTTACGATACCCGCCCGGGTCATGAGGGCTGGTGTAAGCCGATTTGCGATATGGTCGGCGTTAATATTGAGCATATGCCTCCTATTAAGGGCTCTTCCGAAAAGGTCGGCGAAATAACCGAGAAGGCGGCTGCCGAGCTCGGTCTTGCTCCGGGTACTGCGGTTTACGGCGGCGGCGGAGACGCTTCGCTTATCGGCGTAGGTACGGGCGCGGTTGAAGTAGGCGATACCCATATTTATTCCGGTACCTCCGGATGGGTCGGAACCGTGGTTGACAAACAGCTTGTTGACGCGGGTGCAATGATGGCGTCAATCGTCGGTGCAAACCCGAGAACCTTTAATTATTTCGGAGAGCTTGAAACCTCAAATAAATGTGTAAACTGGGTTAAGGACCATCTTGCCCTTGATGAAATCGGTATTTATCTTGAGAGTCACAGTAATCCTGCCGACAGCATTGAAACCCTTGAATTTAATCTTTACGACTATCTTGAAAAGGTTATTGATAAGGTTGAGCCTGGTGCAGGCGGCGTTGTATTTACTCCGTGGCTCCACGGTAACCGTTGTCCGTTTGAGGACCCGAACGCAGCGGGTATGTTCTTTAACATTAAGCTTGAAACGGGTAAAACCGAGCTTATCAGAGCCGTTGTTGAGGGTATCTGCTTCCATATGAAATGGATGCTTGAAAGACAGGAGAATAAGGTTGAAATTAATGATACAGTTCGTTTCTGCGGCGGCGGCGCTCTCGGTGAAACAACCTGCCAGATTTTAGCCGACGTTCTTCAAAGAAACGTTGAGGTTGTTGACTCGCCCCAGAATATCGGCGCAGTCGGTGCGGCGGCATGTATTGCAGTAGGTATGGGTCTGATACCGAAAATGGAGGACGTTAAAAAGCTCATCCCCGCAAAGATTACATATAAGCCGAATCCGGAAAATAAGGCGATTTACGAAAGAAACTTTAAGGTATTCCAAAACCTTTATAAATGCAATAAAAAGAATTTCGCAATTCTTAACGGATAATAAAAAACGGGCTGACGCCCGTTTTTTATTGTTCTTTATATTGTATTATTTTAACGCTTTAAACATTGTATAAACGTCGTCATATGTAAGCTCTACCGGATTGTTCTTAATAAGAGCAGCCGCATAGCTTACTTTTGAAATCTCTTGAATTTCTTCGTCCGTAGTACATCCGATTTCCGTAAGAGTAGTTCTCATACCGAGTCTTTTCTTGAGCGCCATAATAGCGTCAGCCATTTCATATGGCGTATCAAAGCCGCAATCCTTGGCAAACGCGGTAAGTCTTCCGTCGCCGTCGGCGCGCTCAGCGTTGAGCTTTAAGAAATAGTCGAGAGTAAACGCGCAAGCCTCGCCGTGAGGAACGTGGTAAATATTCGTAAGCGGGAAGGAGCATGCGTGCGAGCCCGTTGTTCTCGGATGCGAAAAAGCAACGCCGGCTACTATTGAAGCCTCCGCCATCTTTTCTCTTGCTTCAAGATTTGACGGCTCGTTATACGCCTTCTCGAGCCACTCAAAAACAAGCCTTGCAGAGTGAATCGAGCATGCTTCGCAAACGGGCTGATGAAGATTTGACCAAAAGCTTTCAACTGCGTGGGAAAGCACGTCAAGACCGGTTGAAGCCGTAACCTGAGGCGGTACCGTAAGGGTAAGCTCGGGGTCGATTACCGCGATTTTTGCATACATTGAAAAATGGTTCATCGGCTGCTTTAAATTCTTTTTAAGGTCGGTAAGAACCGAAATATTTGTTGTTTCGCTTGCCGTACCCGAGGTTGTAGCAACCGCAATCATCGGGATTGCTTCGTCGGAGGTAATAGCCTTGTCGCCGCAGTGATAGGGCTCAATAGCGTCGTTGCCTTTACAAATAGCCGAAGCCGCCTTGCAGCAATCCATTGATGAGCCGCCGCCGAGAGCAACGGCAAAGTCAGCGCCAACCTCGCGCATAACCTTTACGCAGTTGTTAACGTTATCGGTAGTCGGGTTCGGGCGGATATCGCTGAAAACAGCAACAAGCTTTCCCTCGGATAATTTAAGAAATTCATCGCTCACGCCGTTTGAGGCAAAAATACCGTCGCAAACAAGAACGCCTTTTGTTCCGCCTATATCGTCAATAAAGGAGGAAAGCATCTTTCTTTTACCGCTTCCGAATTCAAGTCTTACGGGTAAATTAAAAGTCCAGTTCATAATATTATTTCCTTTCAGAATATTTTTTATCTTTGTTTATTATCAGCGCCAAAAGCATCGGCGTAACAGTAAAAGTATAATAGAAAAATCGCATTACGTCAAATATCGAAGTAAGAAGCAAGGTAGTAGCAAAGTTAAATATAAATACAGGTAGAATAATTAAAAGTACCCGTAAATCGTTTTTCTTCTTAAAGCTGCATTTTGAAAGAAACATTACTATAAGAATTAAATGCATTGCGCCGATATATTGGAATAAGTGGGGCAGAAGTGTTCCGACAAGCAGCGAGTATACCATAATAAACGGAGAAAGGAAATTCAGTCCCTTCTGACTTATTCCGAAGCTGTTTTCCGCAATACCGGGATTATTATAGTGGTAGTACGAATCAATTACCGTAACGGACTGAGTAAGAATTTTAAGAAGTCCTTTAACGGCAAGAGCAGGGGAAGCTTTAAAACATTTAATCGTTATATCAATAATCTTTTTTGTACCGTATTCTTCAATTATATCAAGGTCGGTGTTTTCGTGATTTTTAACCGTGTTGAAATCGCCGGCTTTATATTCCTTATTAAATACTTCCTTCGGAGCGATTTTATATATATCTTCCTTTGTATTCTTATCAAGCGCTTCGGGGTCGCCGCTTACTACTGTTGCAATTACGTTTAACGGAACGCCGAGCATTTCGACCTGTCTTTGTCCGGGCTCTTCAACCTTAAGCGCGCTGTAAATCGGGAATTTTATTCCGGTTACAACAAGAATAAAGCATACTAAAATAAGTATTGCTTTCTTTTTCTTTATTATAACAAAAAGTGCAAACATCAGGGGGAGGGTATAAAGAACGCCGTTATGTCTTACAAGCGTTGTAAGCGCGAGAATAAGAGATAAAAGAATAAGATTTAGGTAATTATTTACCCACTTTCCGTTTGTAAAATAAATCTTAATACAAATTGAAGTAAGTATCATTGCGCCGATTGTAAACGCCGAATCCTTCCATACGTACATTGAAATACCGATTGTTTCGGGATTAAGTAGGATAAAAGCAAGAGTTAATAAAGAATACTTTTTATCGGTATACTCCGTAAGCGTAGACGTAAAATACATTATCGCGAGGGAGAACTCGGTTAATTGGAATAAAGCGGGCGCACCAATCCAACCGCCGGTAAGAAGAAGCGGGAGCTTATAAGCAATAAGCGTATGTATAACGGGGTGCCAGTCGTTATATGAGCCGGAGAGAGTTTGGCTGTATTGAACGATACTGTCCGCCGAAAAACCGCCGGGATAGTAAATAAGATATAAAACCAGAAAACAGAAAAAGGGAACAAAAAAGAATAACGCCCTGTATTTTTTATTCTCCTTTTTATCGAAGGTTTCCGGCGACGCTTTTAATTCAAGGGCTGAAATGCTTTTAAGTAACCTCGGACATATAATAACGGAAAGCGCAAAAACAATCGTAACCATACGAAGCGCGTAAGCCGCGTTTTGGGAATATAAAATAATATGCGCGTCAAAAATTATATTAATGTATAAAATTAAAAGAATGTCGTTTAGTTTTCCGATTTTATTACTTATCATATAATATAATAAATCCTTTCAAACCAATTCCTTTAAAACGGTTATTGTTATTTTAACATATTTTTCTGAAAAGTAAAACATAATCTTGACAATTTTCTATTTATATTATAAAATAACTAAGCACAAAAGCGCGATAATAACGAGGTGTAACTCAGTTTGGCAGTCGTGCTTGCTTTGGGGTTCGTTTCCGAGCGCTCGCAGTGCGAGAGGAAGCGAGGAAAAAGAACTGCCGAACGGTCAAAATTTCAAGGCGTACGAAAGGGCGCCGCAAAAATTTTTGGAACCGTTGGAGGGGCGAGCAAAGCAAAACGGAGAAAAGAAAAGTAAAAAACAACGAGGTGTAACTCAGTTTGGCTAGAGTGCTTGCTTTGGGAGCAAGATGCCGCAGGTTCAAGTCCTGTCACCTCGACCAAAAACGAGTAGTGACCGCAAGGTTGCTACTCGTTTTTTCATATGATACAGGATTTGAACCTGCGGGCACGATGCGGAGAACTCGGCGTCTTGTCGCCGAGGCTCGACAGAGAAAAGGTACAGTGCTTCGTTTGCGACCACTGCCGGCGGCAGATGAAGGGAGCAATAAGAAGTCAGTAGCGGTCTGAATTTTGGAGGGGTATTTATGCCGTGAACAAAATTCAGGGCACCGCCCTGCGTATCTGTTTCGAGCAGCGTAGGCTCTTTGTGTCGTAGCTCATTATTGATAGCTGTTGATGGGAATAATCTGTAAATCCGTTATGAACACCTCGACCAAGGGCGGCTTGATTTCAAGCCGCCTTAACTTATGCCAAAATCCCCCAAAGCCGCTTAAACAGTGGCTTTGAGGGATTTTCCATTTTTACTTGAGATTGCTTGAGAACCCTTCAGATTCGTTGAATTGCAACATAGTTGCAACAGATTTGCAACTGCTTTTCGCTTGGTTTTTTGTTATAGACTATAGTAATAATCTTTTATTTTTTGAGCCATAAGTTTTCTTCTGGCATCTAAGAACTCATCGTACTGATTATAATCCATATCAAAAACAGTTGTTGGTACGCAGTTGGTTTCTAAGTTTTTCATCAAGTCTTCTAACTCAGTAATAGAGCCAATTTCAATTTCTTTAGTATCGCACTGCTGTTTTGCTTTTCCAAAATAATCTTTTGGAGGTAACTTGCCGATTGATTTATTTACCTGCGTATCAAGAAAAGCGTAGTTGGCTTCCTGATTGTATTTGGATTTTTCAAATCCGTTATCCTTAAGATATTGCTTCGGGAAAATATGATGAACATCTCCGGCTTCCTCAATCAAATCTCTAACCAATACATTATTTGAAAGAAGAGACACATCTTTCATCATTACTTGTGCAGCGAGATATACAAGATATGACGGATTATTTGTAGATGTATAAGAGAGATTTTGAACGAGTCTTACATTCCAAAAAGCATCAGATAAAGTTGCATCTTCAAAGTCTTTCAAGGTTTGTACAACACCGTTTTCTCTGATCATTCGAATATCTCTTGTAAAAGCAGATTCCGGAGAGGAGGTGTATCTACCGGTAAGAACCGAAAGAACATACCACTTTTGTACAATTCGTTTTACCTCACCAGTTGACACTTCACCCGATTGCGAAAGTATCAAATACAAGGTATAGGCAAAGTCGAGTGCCATTTGCGAATTAACAAGTTTTTTAGAGATAAAACCAGCACTACGGATTGTGATCATAAACTGCTTAAAGCTATATCCGTTTATGGTATTAAGTACACCTTCTTTAAGCTTTGCATATGTATCATCAATAATATCATCTCTATACTCTTTTGTAGCAAAATCTCTACCGGAAAGCAGGCTTACGAGATCCGCAAGTTTCGCTCTTGAGAACTTGTGCATAAACGCAACACGGATGACATCATCACAGTCGGGGTCATACACATCCTCTGTTTCGTTCTTAAGCCATGCAAGTTTACTGCAATATTCAGTTGCAGCAAACTCTAAATCGTCATTCTTTACTACATCATAAAACGCCGGTTCTACTGAAAGGTGAGCAAAATAGTCAATAGCCTTTCTTAAAGCATTACCGCCGTGAGCCTCATCAGCAGCTATTTTAGACATAACGAAGTCGCCTTGGCTAAGGGCTGTGCCTTTTGAGTTTATGCGGATAAATATATCGGTTACCACATCAATGTCAAGTTGGTCAGACAGTTCAATAACGCCTATCAATCTGTTGCCAATTGCCTTAATTTTTGTGATGATTTTTCCGAGCTCTCTCGGCTGCATATCAGGGTTTTCATCGCAATAGTCTTGAATGAAATCATAATCAGAAAAATCATTTTTGAACAATACAGAAATATCCGGAATCCACCTTTTGCTCTTCAAATGGCTTGAGTCCTGAACCTGAAAAATTTCTGCGTCACTATCTTCGGAGAAAGCTTCAAATGGATTAAAAGCAATCTTAATTCGATCTTTTTTGTAATTGCTTTGAACAACAGGAATTCCCGCTATTGCAGTCATTAATGCAGTAACTCTTTGCTGCCCATCAATCAATATTTTCTTTCCAGAAGATATAGTTCCATCCTTTAACCTTACATTAGGGTTTTTCCAGATAATTAAGTATCCGGTAGGATAGCCCTTATACAGAGAATCAAGCAGATCTCTGACTTGCTTTCTTTTCCATACAAATGGTCTTTGGATTTCGGGTATAGCAATATCTCCTGATTCAATTAAACCAAGAATAGCACTTACGCTTAGTGTATTAGGATTATACTTTTCTATTTCCATATTGAGTCCCCATTTACATATGATTTATTATGATAGTCAACTACAGATAATATTTTATCATAGATATGCTTACAAATCAATCAAAATGTCTCTCGCTGCACCATTTGAGGAAGGCGCTTTTCAGCACTTTGTAATTCTTCCCGATTTTGAGCCCGGGGAAATCGTCACGGTAAAACAGCGAGCGCGCAGTAGGCACGGAGCAGTCCATCGCCTTGGCAATATCCATCGGCGCGCTCGGCACGAGCTTCCTGAAGAAAAAGAAAAAGACACAGGCATAAGCCGCGCTCTATATTAATACGAACTAATTAAAAACCTCCGCCCCAAAGCGGAAGTTTTGTTTTGCCTGAATCATTTTTATCCGATTATCGTCTTAAGACCGGCTGAGGTGTTTTGCTATCGCACTCATTCGTTCAAAGGCATACTCAAAGAAATTGCGATAGGCGCTGCAGTATTTATTTTTTGTGTTGTTTTCGGTCCTGTCCCTTCGGCAGCCTCCACGGCACAGCGCATAATAATTACACTTCTTACAATATTCGTGAATACTCAGCGATTTTTCAATAAACTCTTTTTGCTTTTCGTTTGTTTCAAACGGTTTTTCGTCAAAAATAATTCCCGTGCGGTACTCCTCTTTACAATAATAATCACACGGATAAAGCGAGCCGTCCGCCTCGATTACAAAGTAATTTCCGCATACGCCGCACATAGCGCAGTTTTCGGGCGGATTACCCATTAAGATATTAATATAATTATCAATATGGCGTACTGAAATATAATTACCCTTAATAAAATCTTCGTACCATAAATCAAAGGATTTCTTTAAAAAATACTCATAGCTTTTTGAAGACAGCGAAATACCGTTTACTTCGTCAACGTAAGGAATAAACTGTAAAAAGCCGAAGCCGTGCTTTTTGAAATAATTATATGTGCTTTCGATTTCGAGTACATTTTCATTATCAATAACCGAAAGAATATTGAAATCAACTTTATGCTTTTTAAGAATTGAAATTGCGCTAAGCACCCTTGAAAGAACGCTCTCGCCGTTTTTATCAAGACGGTAACGGTCGTTTGTCTTTTTGTTTCCGTCAAGCGAAATGCCGATTAAAAAATTGTTTTCTTTAAAGAATTTTGCATATTCGTCGTCAATAAGTATTCCGTTGGTCTGTAACGCAAAGCTTACGGGCGATTTTATTTTACTTTTGAGTGATTGAACAAAATACTTAAAAAAGCCGAGACCCGCAAGAGTGGGCTCGCCGCCCTGAAATAAAACGGAAAGAGCCGACGGCTGATATTTGTTAATTTTTTGAATCAGCATATCAACCGTTGCTTTATTCATTATTTTGTTTTCTCTGTTGCTGCTTGCGCTTTTGTAAAAACAGTATTTACAATTCATATTGCAAAGTCCCGCAGCAGGTTTTATTAATAAAACAAGGTTTTTCATAGCGCGCTTCCTGTTGACTTGAAATACAATATCAGTATAATATATTTGTACAAAGAAATCAATTCGTAAAGCTGAGGATTGTTTATGAAAAAGCCTAATGTAGTAATAATACTGACCGACGACCAGGGCTACGGCGATTTGGGATGTATGGGCTCAAAAGAGCTGAAAACGCCCAACCTTGATTCGCTTGCGGGAAACGGAATAAAGTTTACGTCAATGTATTCCGCCTCTCCCGTATGTTCGCCCTCAAGAGCGGCGCTGCTGACGGGAAGATATCCCGGTAATGCAGGCGTAAGGGCAATTCTTGCGGGCCACAGAAGAGCAAGCGGACTTACGAGCGAAGTGCCTACTCTTGCGAGCGCGCTGAAAAAAGAGGGCTACGCTACGGGACTCTGCGGAAAGTGGCATTTAGGACTTAAGGACGAGTGTCGCCCAAACGCTAACGGCTTTGACGAATTCAGCGGCTTTCTTGCGGGATGCCTTGATTATTATTCCCATATTTTTTATTACGGCATGGCTGACGGAGGCTCAAACCCGACTCACGATTTATGGGAGAACGGCGACGAGGTTTACGCAAACGGCGAATATCTTACCGAGCTTATTACAAATAAGAGCGTCGATTTTATTAAAAGACATAAGGACGAGCCGTTTTTCCTTTTTGTGTCCTATAACGCGCCTCATTATCCGATGCACGCGCCTGAAAAGTATATACGGCGTTTCCCCGATTTACCGTGGGACAGACAGATAACGGCGGCTATGCTGAGCGCAGTTGACGACGGAGTGGGTGAAATAACCGAAGAACTTAAAAAACACGGTCTTTTTGATGATACAATAATATATTTTCAAAGCGATAACGGTCCGTCGCGCGAAAGTCGTAACTGGCTTGACGGTACCGAGGACCCGTATTACGGCGGAACAACCGGAAAATTCTCAGGCCATAAATTCAGCCTTTTTGAGGGCGGAATAAGGATTCCCGCGCTGCTTAGCTGGGGAAAGAATATTACTCATAAAACGGAAAATGCGCCCCATATTGCAACCGATATCTTCCCGACGGTTCTCGAGGCGTGCGGCGGTAATCCCGACGATTACGAAATTGACGGAAAAAGCA